>DATEMN010000033.1:0-4770 GCA_035275565.1 Pseudonocardiaceae bacterium
ACCTCGGCGGCGTCGACGCCGCGCGGGGTGCCCTCCAGTAGCACGTGCGCCGCCTCGCGGAGCAGCCCCAGCGCCCGGGGCACGATCAGCACAGCGATCACCAGCGACGCCACCGGGTCGGCCTGGCGCCAGCCGGTGGCGAGCACGACCACCGCGGCGCCGAGCACCGCGACGGAGCCGAGCGCATCGCCCATTACCTCGAGCATCGCGCCGCGTAGGTTAAGGCTGCGCTGGGTTGATCCGTGGGTTTGGGGTCCACCGCGGGCGAGCACTGCAAGCGCGGCCAGGTTGCCGACCAGGCCGAGTGCCCCGAGCACCAACAGGGGGACTCCGGGAATCGCCGGCGGAGCAGCCAGCCGGGTGACTGCCTCGACCGCGACCACCCCCGCCACGGCGAGCAGGACCAGCGCGTTGAGCGCCGCGGCGAGAATCTCCGCGCGGCCCAAGCCGTAGGTTCGGTAGTGGCTCGGTGGGCGCTGCGCCAGCACGGTGGCGATCAAAGCAACCGCCAGACCGAGCACGTCAGTGGCGAGATGTCCAGCATCGGCGAGCAGAGCCAGTGAGCCGGTCAGGGCGGTGCCCACGACCTCGGCCAGCAAGACCACCGAGATGATCACAAGAGCCCAGCCGAGCCGGCGACGGTCCGACGGCCCAGCGCCGTGCCCGTGTCCATGCCCATGGTCGCCCATAAACCCCCACAATACATGCATTCTTACGCATGGATCGGGCTAGCGAACCCGCTGAACGTACGTCACCAGCGCGGCCCGCGCTGCACCTCGGTCACCGCGGGCTTGACGTCCACCAGATAGACCAGCACGGCGACCAACCCGATCAACCAGAACATCAGCAATCCTGCAGGGTTGAACAAAATCAGCGCGACGGTACCACCGCCGGTGATGCCCAACCAGGCCGGCTTGGTCAACTTGTCGGTTGCCGTGTAAGCGTCGGCTCGCTGGAGTGCAGCATGGATGAACGTGAAGAGCCCGACCGGTACAGCAACCAGGTACAGGACGAAGTAGACATACAAGTCCAGGTTCTCCAGCATCCAACCAGGATACGCAGACAACGGCCGGCAGCAGAGTTCGGTCGTCCCCGCGACCGCGATTTGTCTCCGAATGGCGGTGGGTGGGTCAGAGCAGGAGATGCGAGACAGTGTGGATGGCCAGGCCAGCCAAGGCTCCGACTACGGTGCCATTGATCCGGATGAACTGGAGATCCCGACCTACCTGCAATTCGACCTTGCGGGAGGTCTCCTCAGCGTCCCAGCGCTGCACCGTGTCGGTGATCAGGGTGGTGATCTCGCCGCGGTAGTTGGACACCACGTAACTCGCCGCGCCCTCCAGCCAGGTGTCCACCTTGGACCGCAGCTCAGCGTCCGACGTCAGTCGCAAGCCCAGCGAGACCAGCCCCTGGCGTACCCGGCGCCGCAACTCGGAGGACGGGTCCTCGGCCGCCTCGAGGAGCATCTTCTTCGCGGTGCCCCACGCCGACCCGACCAGAGTCTGAACCTCGGGGTGCGCCAGCACCTGCCTCTTGATCACCTCGGCGCGCTCGATCGTCGCCGGGTCGGTGCGCAGGTCCTGGGCGAAGTCCATCAGGAAGGTGTCCATCGCCTTGCGCATGGCGTGGTCGGGATCGCTGTGCACGGCCCAGGCGAACGCCAGCACCTCCGCATACAGCTTGTCCGCCACCAGTTCGTCGACGAACCTCGGCGACCAACCGGGCAAGCGCTGGCTGACCACCCGCAACACCGCGCCGTGGTTGTCGCGTACCCACTCATAAGCTCGCTCGGCGACCAGATCGACGAGTTTGTGGTGCGCTCCGTCGGTGAGCAGTTGCCCGAGCAACTGGCCCAACGGTGGCCCCCAGGGCTGCGCGATGAGCCGCTTGACCACCGCGTTCTCCAGCACCGCTTGGACGTCCTCATCACGCAGCACGGTCACCACGGCGCGTACCGCGGTGGAGAGCTCCGCAGTGACCCGCTCGGCGTGCCGGGGCTGCGCCAGCCACCGGCCCAGCCGAGCGCTGACGCCCACCCGGCGCAGCTTGTCCCGCACTACCTCATCGGCGAGGAAGTTGGCGCCCACGAAATCGCCGAGGTTTGCCCCGAGCGCGTCCTTCTTGCGGGGGATGATCGCGGTGTGCGGGATGGGTAGCCCGAGCGGGTGCCGGAACAGCGCGGTGACGGCGAACCAGTCGGCCAGCGCGCCGACCATGCCGGCCTCGGCCATCGCCCGCACATACCCGACCCACGCCGCCGCGGCATCCTCGTAGCGCCGTGCCACCAAGTACACCACCGCGGCGCCCAGCAGGAATCCCAGCGCGACCGCCTTCATCCGGCGCAGGTCCCGCAGTTTGTCCTGCTCGATCTTGGTCAGCTGCACACTCCCGATTGTGCCCCGACAGCGGGATGATGAGGACCGTGCGAGCTCACGGACTGGTCCCCCGGATGCAACCGTTCACCTCAACGATCTTCGCGGAGATGACCGCGCTGGCGGCGAGCACCGGGGCGGTGAACCTCGGGCAGGGCTTCCCGGACACCGACGGTCCAGCCGGCATGCTCGAGGTCGCCCGGTCGGCGATCGCCAACGGTGAGAACCAGTACCCACCCGGACCAGGAACCCCCGAGCTGCGCAGTGCCATCGCCGAGCACCAAGCAGCACGCTACGGCCTGGTGCACGACCCGGACACCGAGGTGCTGGTCACCGTCGGCGCCACCGAAGCGATCAGCGCCGCGCTGCTCGCCTTGGTGCACCCGGGTGACGAGGTGCTGCTCCTCGAACCCTATTACGACTCCTACGCCGCCGCAGTCGCGCTGGCCGGGGCGACCCGGCGCTGCGTGGCGCTGGTCGCCGACGGCGACCGGTTCGCGCTGGATCCCGACGCTGTGGCCGGTGCGATCACGCCCACCACCCGGGCGCTGATTCTCAACAGCCCGCACAACCCCACCGGCACGGTGCTGCGCCGCGACGAAGTGGAGGCGCTGTCGGCGCTGGCCATCAAACACGATCTGCTGGTGATCACCGATGAGGTGTACGAGCACCTGGTGTTCGACGGGGCGCAGCACCTGCCGATCGCGACGTTGCCCGGGATGGCGCAGCGCACACTGTCCGTCTCGAGTGCGGGTAAGACGTTCAGCGTCACCGGCTGGAAGATCGGCTGGGTGTGCGGTCCAGGGCGGTTGGTGGCCGCGGTGCGGGCAGCCAAGCAGTTCCTCACGTTCGTCGGCGGGGGCCCGTTCCAACCCGCGGTGGCGCACGCACTGCGCACCGAAGATGCATGGGTGGCCGCCCACCGCGCGGCTTTGCAGGACAAACAGCGCCGGCTGGCCGCTGGGCTGAGCGCGGCGGGATTCGGGGTACGGCGCTGCGAGGGCACCTACTTCGTCTGCGCGGACGTCCGGCCACTCGGGCACTCCGACGGCCTGCGGTTCTGCCGCGAGCTACCCGAACGCGCCGGGGTGGTAGCGGTACCGGTGCAGGTCTTCGCCAACGACCCGGCGCCGTGGCGTCATCTGGTGCGCTTTGCGTTCTGCAAGCGCGACGAGGTGCTCAACGAGGCGATTGCCCGCCTCACCTCGGCTAGATCGTTTCAGTAAAGACCGCTACAGATATCGCCTAATGCGGTCACAGCGTGTAGTGTGAGGTCGCGGTTGATCGGGTGACCTGAAGCTAGTCTTCTCCCCGACTTCCGACCACAACGTTGGCGCGGGTATGCGACTTAGGTCCGGCCCGCGGAAGGGTTGAGGGGGGAACCGGTGGCCAGCATCCCCGATGCAGGTGACGCACGATGTGCGCACCGCGGGATGCTGCATGCACTGCTGCGGGTCTCCGTGGTCGGTGGCCTGGCCATCGCGGGGTGGCTCCTGAGTTCAGGAATCGCTCAAGCACACGAGGACTCCGGTCTGGCTTCCGCATTCAGCGGGGTGAGCACCGTACGAACAGCGCTGCTGAGCTCGCCGGATGCGACCACGGCTGACCCACCGGAGAAGGTGGGATCTGGGGGGCTGCTTGCGGCGCCGACCACGGTCAGGTCGGCGGTGACGGGTGTGCTGGATGCCGCTCCGGTGCTGCGACTGCCTGTCCAACCTGCGGGGATCCCCGTTCTGGACCCAGTCCTGGATCCGGTGTCAGAGTTCGCCTCGCCAGACCCCATGACCCGGTCGCGGTCCGCGACCCATCGGACCGCGGTGGTCCCGCCGCCGGCTGCACCGGTCGCGTCGGCCATCCAGACGGCAGGTGTCACCACCCCGGCCCCGATACCTCACACGGCGGCCGACACCCCTACCGAAAGCCCGGTCTGTGCCGCCGGTCGTCCGGTTGCCCAGCCGTCAGCGGACCTCATCATGTCATCGACACTGGATTCATCAAGGCTTGGCGCATCACCATTGCACAGTGACCCGACAGCCCCGGTTCAGCCGAGCTCACCAGGAACCACCACCGCGCCATGCCCGGTTGGTAGCTCCGGAGGCGGCGGGATCACTGAGAGTGGTCATTCGGTAGCTCTCAGTGATGAATGGGCTATGACAGGCCTGAACCCGACACATTGTCGGCTATGCGCCAGCGTCGACGGCATCATGCCGTCGACTGCCCAGCGGCCCTCTTCGTCACCGGACTGACCTTCCGACACCCGGTGGGTCGCCGTTAACGGCGACCCCGGTCGTCCAACCCTGCCGCAAGGCCCCCGATCTGTCCGACCGCGCCCGGGCGGATCGGGTTTAATGGCCCCGGCGTCACGTTGCCCCCGTGACGCCGGGGCCGCTCAATGTAA
>DATEMN010000034.1:0-16111 GCA_035275565.1 Pseudonocardiaceae bacterium
CGATGCACCGCCGTCGCAGCGGCGAACTCCCGGCGGAGCAGTGGTGTGGTCACGACCTCCTTCTGCCGCCCGGTCTCAGGATCGGCGAGCACCACCGTGCCGATGTCAGGTAGTTCGAGATCGCGCGGGTCAAGTACCTCGATCGCGATCAGGTCATGCCGAGCGGACAACCCGCGCAGCGGCCGTTCCCAGTCGAAGACGGTGCCGGACCGCGGACCGAGGAAATCCGAGACCACCGCGACCAGACCGCGGCGGCGCGGGGGGCGACGCAGTTGTTCCAGGATGCCGGTCAGATCACCATGGATGCCTTCGGCAGCACGCGGCAGCTCGGCGATCCGGCGGATCATCCCGCGGACGTGCGGCACACCGCCGCGGGCCGGGATCCGCAGCACGCTCGCCCCGGTGCTGACGACGGCACCGACCCGGTTGCCGCCGCCCCGGGTCAGATGCGCCACTGCGGCGCAGGCGGCCACCGCGAGCTCCCGCTTGTCGCACTCCGCGGTACCGAAGTCGAGGCTGGCGGACAGGTCCACGGCCAGCCAGGTCTCCAACTCGCGATCTGCGACGGTCTGCCGAATATGAGGTTGGGTGGTGCGTGCGGTAACCGCCCAGTCCATCCGCCGGACGTCATCGCCGGGCTGATACAGCCGGGCCTCCCCCGGCTCAGTGCCCGGACCCGGCACCAGACCGAGGTGATTGCCCTGCAGCAACCCGTCCAGCCGGCGCCGCACCGTGAGCTCCAACGCGCGCAGCGCAGGCTCCATCCGCCCCGCCCGCAATGCGGGTGGTGCCCAACTATGCCGCTGGCGCTGCCTGATGTGTGCCACCACCGGGTCAGTCCGTCCCGGTCGTCAGATCCGCCCCGCTACCCCAGCCGGCGCGCCCGGACCACCCGCAACCGTGTCCTGGGAGCGGGACGAGACCTGGGGTAGCGGCACGGTCTGCAGGACCCGGGTAACAATGTGCTCCACCGGGACACCGTCGGCCAGCGCGTCGTAAGACAGCACCAGACGGTGTCTAAGCACATCAGCCGCGACGTCCACGACATCCTGCGGTAGCACGTAGTCCCGCCCACGGATCAACGCCAACGCGCGCGCTGCCGCAACGATGCCCAAGCTGGCTCGCGGGGAGGCACCGTAGGCCACCCAGCCGGCGACGTCAGACAGACCGTGGTCGGCGGGGACTCGGGTAGCGAGCACCAGCCGCACGACGTAGTCGACCAGGGCATGGTGCACGAACACCCGCGCGGCGGCCTCTTGCAGTCGGGTCAGCTCGCCAGGGTCGAGCACCCGGTTCGGCTGGGGAGGATTCACGCCCATCCGGTAGATGATCTCTCGCTCCTCCTCGACGCTGGGGTACTCGACCAGGATCTTGAACAGGAACCGATCGCGTTGCGCCTCGGGAAGTGGGTAGACGCCCTCGTTCTCGATCGGGTTCTGGGTGGCCAGCACGAGAAACGGCTCGGGCATCGGGTACGTGGTGCCGCCGATCGACACGTGGCGTTCGGCCATCACCTCCAGCAGCGCCGACTGCACCTTGGCCGGGGCCCGGTTGATCTCGTCGGCGAGCACGAAGTTGGCCACCACTGGCCCCAGCTCGACGTCGAACCGCTCGCGGCCCTGCCGGTAGATGCGAGTGCCGAGGATATCGGCGGGTACCAGGTCGGGGGTGAACTGGATGCGGGAGAACGAGCCGCCCACCACCCTGGCGACGGTCTCCACCGCGAGCGTTTTGGCTACCCCCGGCACACCCTCGAGGAGCAGGTGCCCGCGGGCCAGCAGGCCGACGAGCATCCGCTCGACGAGCCGGTCCTGCCCCACGATCACGCGTTGGACCTCGAAGGCCGTTCGCTCGATGAGCTGGGCATCCCTGGCCGGAGTGGCCGATCGGCCGGCCGGGTCGGGCGCCGGCGGGGGCGCCCCGTTGTCGGCTTCCCTCACAGGTCCTCCTCCCATGGTTCAAGGGGAGACCCAACCGGCGCCCCGGTGTAACGGCTGTGAAGGTGCTGGCCGACGATCGGTTCAGAGCAGCCGGACGGCATAGGGCATGATCTCGTTGTAGCGCACCGAGGTGACACGGACCGCAGCTCCCGAATACGGTGCCTCGATCATCTGCCCACCGCCGACGTAGAGCGCCACGTGGTGAATGTTGCCGTTGGTGCCCCAGAACAGCATGTCGCCAGGACGCTTGTCGGCAAGCGGCACCTTCTGGCCGGAGTGGTACTGAAAGCCACTGTAGTGCGGTAGTGAGTAACCGAGCACCCGCGAGAAAGCGTAGATCATCAGACCGGAACAGTCGAAACCGACCCTGCGGTAATCGCCGAAAGTGTCCGCGACGCCACCATCACGGATGCCGATCGTAGGCCCTTGGGCGTTTCCGCCACCCCACGAGTAGCGGACGCCGAGTTGTCCCATCGCCCGGTTGATGACGGATCGCACCTCACGTGAGGTGGTCCGGGTAGCGCCACTCGGAGTCGACTCGTTTCTCTCGGCGGCGACCGCTGCTGCGGCGGCGGCCGCCGCAGCAGCAGCCTGTTCACGATCCCGCGCTGCGCGCCACTCCTCGTAGCGCTGGCGCTGCCCCCGCAGCCCCGCGACAGCATTCTGTGCCTCGTAGAGCCTGCGCTCCAGGTCCGACTTATGTTCCTGCAAGGCGTTGGCTTGCGCGGCTTTAGCGGCCTCAGTATCGATTGCGGCACGGTAGGCGGTGTCGAGCGTCGCCTTGGCGTTAGTGGCGGCCTGGTGGGCGACCTGCGCCACCGTCAGCGCGGCCCGCGCCTGGGAGTTCTTGTTGGCCGCATCGATACGGGCTCGCTGCATGTTCTCCACCGCATGGAGCTGAGAGCCGCCCACCGCGTCCAGCAATTCAGCCCTGGCCAACAGGTCCTTGGGACTTTTCGAGCCGAGAAAGGCCGAGAGAGATCCGATCGTGCTGCCCTGCCGGAAGCTCGCGGCAGCGAATTGGTCAAGATCTCGATGTGCCTCAGTGATCTGGGCAGCTGCTGCATCGGCTTCCGCGCGGGTGTTGTCCGCGGCGACCTTCGCGGCGGTCGCGGCGGTTTCCGCAACTTGCTGGTCGATCAGCGCCTTGTTGGTCTGCTCGCGCTTGAGTGCGACCTCAGACTGCAGGGCCAGCAGCGCGGCGTCGGCCTGGGCGACCTGGTTGGCCAGTTGCCCGACCCGACTCGCGGTGGCGTCGGCACGCGCCTGGCTGGACCTGAGGTCATCGTCACTGGGATTGGGTGGCGGCGGTGGCACGGCGTGCCCGAGAGCAGGCTGGCCGACCAGGGCCAGCACTGTGAGCGAGGCGACGACCAGGACACGACCGGTGGAGTAACGCCGAGTCCGGTGGTTCACACCCATTCCTTCCCCAGCTCCCCCTGCGGGCGCCGGTCCGCCTGACGTCCGCCCGATCTCGTGAAGCAGACACTCGGATGCACTCTGCCACCTATGCCCCAGAGGCACCAGTGATCCCATCCGTAACTATCGCAACATTCACCACATGAGCGACACTGCTACGGGAAATTATCACACCGTGTGATGGATTCTTGACCAATCGAGCTACGCTCAGTACTGGACGGCCATGCCGACGCCACCGTGTCTGACGGGGCCGAGACACCCTCCGACGAAGGCAGGAGAAAGCCAGCTCAGCTAGATCGCCGACGCGCTCAGCTGATGAGCGATACGGATGCTTATCGCTGTGGGGGCGCCCGGCAGGCACCACACGGCCGTAGGCTCTACAGCACTCCGGCCTTGCGCCAAAGCAGCTTTCCTGGGCCAGCGATGAGCCCGACCTCGTCGAGGAACTTGACGACCTTGCGGGCGGCGAACCGCTTGGTCTGCCGCCAGTGCGGGTTCGCGGCAGCCGCTGCGACGGCCTCCTCGACGTTGAGCCCCACTGCCGCGTACACCTTCGGATCGATCAGCCTGGTGGTGCCGAAGTAGACCGCCATGGCGAGGATGAAGCGGCTGTAGGCTCGGCCAATCGGGCCGAGCTGGGGCCACTGCCGCAGCGTCTCTTCGCGGGCATAGCGGATGTGGCGGGCCTCCTCGATAACGTGGATCCGCGACACCTTCTGGACCATCGGCTGTAGCGACTCATCCGCCATCTGCTCGCGCTGCAACACGTCGAGGATCTCCTCGACATAGAGCGCCGCGCCGAAGGTCAGGGTGCCGTTGGAGAACGTCTTGAGGAACCGGGCGAGCTGGTGGACGAACCAGTCGGGACCGTACTCCAGGCCACCGAACTTCTCCGCCGCGCGGGAGAACATCACCGAGTGCCGGCACTCGTCGGCGATCTCGGTCCACGCGTACCGGGCGTGCGCGCTGCCCTTGGGACGGTCGTAGACGTGTCGGACGAGCATCTGCATGAGGATCGTCTCGAACCAGATCCCCATACTGTAAAGGCTCGCCACCTCGTGCTTGGTCAGCTCGATCCGCTGCTCCGCGCTCATCCGATCCCACAGCGTCGTGCCGTAGAGGGAGCTGCGCTGCGGGTCGATGAAGTAACGGTTCGATGCGAGGGGGGCGTCCCAGTCGATCTCGACGGCCGGGTCATAGGAGTGCTTGGCGGAGGTCCGCAGCAGCCGCCGTGCGGTGTCTTCGCGGTCGGGAACGCAACTGGTCGTGGCGTCAACGGCGCTGGTGATGGCCATCTGCGGCCTCCTTGACGTCAGATTTCACACCTACGAGTGCGACAGTCCCAATGTAACTGACTCGTCAGTCATCGACAAGAGGAAGCCACTCACCTCGACGGATCCGGTCCAGGCCGAGCCACCCGACGTCGACCGCCCGCGCCTCCACCTTTGCTCGCGGCACCTCCGGGTGGTCCAGCCACCAGGACATCAGCCCCTGCAGCCCACCGACGAGCAGCGGGACAGTCAGCCGAGCCTGCTTCATCAGCTCCTCGTCGGTGGGCATCGCAACCCCCGGCTCAGGGGCGTAATAGCCGGCGAGGACCGCCGCGAACACCTCGTTGACCTGCTCCCGGAGCCTGCGCAGCGGCGCGCCGACCTCGGGGTTGTCCAGGTGCCGCGCGACCAGTGCCCAGGCATCCGGGCGCTCTGCCACCACGTCGCAGAGCAGCCGGACCACGCCACGCCACGCGCCGAGCGCGTCACCGGCCTTGCCCAGCACCTCGGGCAGCCGTGCCATAAAACCCTCCACGACCTGTTCGGTGACTGCCGCGAAGAGTTCTTCCTTGCTCGCGAAGTGCTGGTACACCAGCGCTTTGCTCACCCCGGCGGTGGCAGCGACGTGCTCCATCTGGGTGAGGTAGTAACCCCGGCTGCTGAACTCCCGCAACGCCGCGTCGAGCAGCTCGCCCCGCCTGGCTTGGGACGACAGGCGACGCCGGGTACGTGCTGCACTCGGGAGGTGCTGCGAGGACGGACGACTCACGCCGATCAGTGTGCCCGCTGCCCCGCCGGGCTGAACGGAGGAGTTCAGTTCACCTGGCGGTCCTGCTCCTGCCAGTACTCCTGACGTAGCGTGAACTTCTGGATCTTTCCGGTGGCGGTGCGCGGTATCTCCGCGCGAAACTCCACCGACGTCGGCGCCTTGTAGCCAGCCAACCGCTGCTTGCAGTACTCGATGATCTCCTCGGCGGTGACCTGCGCCCCGTCGGCCACCACGACCAGCGCCTTGATCGTCTCGCCCCACCGCTCGGAGGGAACCCCGATCACCGCGACCTCAGCCACCGCCGGGTGGCTGAACACGCAGTCCTCCACCTCGATCGAGGAGACGTTCTCGCCGCCGGTGATGATCACATCCTTGAGCCGGTCGGTGATCGACAGGTAGCCCTCGTCGTCCACCGACCCGCCGTCACCGGTGTGGAACCAGCCGTCCACCAGCGCGTCGCTGCTGGCTTGTGGGTCGTCCCAGTAGCCGGTCATCACGACGTTGGAGCGGGCCAGTACCTCCCCGGACTCGGAGGTACCCAGGCGCACACCCAGCGCGGGGGCGCCGGCCCGGGACAGTCTTCGAGCCCGGTCCCCGGCGGGCAGGTCGTCATCGGCCGGCACGGACCGGTTGAAAGTGAGCAGTGGTGCGGTCTCGGTGAGTCCGTAGATCTGCTGGAACTCCCAGCCGAGTTCCTCGCCGATCCGCTGGATGGTCTTGGTGGGTGGTGGCGCTCCCGCGCAGACCAGCCGCACCCGGCCCCGCCCGGGGATCTCGCCGTCCCAGCTCGCGGCGGCGTCGAGTACCGCGTTCCACACCGCGGGGGCGCCACACATCAGCGTCACGCCGTGCTGGTCGACCCGTCGCAGGATCTCCGCGCCGTCCACCTTGCGAAGCACGACCTGCTCAGCCCCAAGCCCGGCGAGCCCGAACGGCATACCCCAACCGTTGCAGTGGAACATCGCCAGGGTGTGCAGGTAGACGTCGCGCTCCCAGGCCCGGGTGTGCAGCGCGAAGGTGACGGCGTTGATCCAGATGTTCCGGTGGGTCAGCTCCACCCCCTTGGGCCGTGCGGTGGTGCCCGAGGTGTAGTTGATCGTCGCGGTGGCGTCCTCGTCCGGCTCGGCCCACGGACGCGGCTCGATGTCGAAGCGCATCACCTGCTCCTCGGTCTCGCCGCCCAGCACGAAACGGTGTGCTGCCACGATTCCCTTGAGTGGCTCATCGAGCTCCGGATCGATCAGCAGCATCGACGAGCCGCTGTGTTCGATGATGTAGTTCACCTCGTCGGGACGCAGCCGGAAGTTCACCGGCACGCAGATGCGACCGCTGGCCGGGACCGCATGCAAGAGCTCGAACAACCGAGCCGAGTTGTGGCTGATCACGGCCACCCGGTCCCCTTCACCCACCCCGAGCGCGTCCAGGCCGGCCTGCCAGGCGCGGACCCGTCTACCCAGCTCCCGATAGGTCGACGCCGGAACCGCCGGGGCCGGCTGGGCGGATTCGTCCACGACCGCGACGGAGTCCGCGAACGCCGTCTCGCCGCGGGCGAGGAAGTCGGCAACGGTCAACGGCACCCGCATGACTGCCACCTCCAGTGGGGTCTCGATTCTGTCGGCCCAGGCTATGACCGGCCTCCCGGCGCGGGCAGCCCCTGATCGAGGGGCCACCGCCGTACCTCCGAGCGGGATTACCACCATCACTCGGACGCTTTACCTGGGTGTTAAGGCTTCGCCCACTGATCGCGCCAGTGGGTGGGCAGACGTAGAGTCACGGTTGAGGGCACCTGCTCGACCCCCCGAAAGGAGCAGCCTGTGACCCACGCAGTAACCGGTGCCGATACCTTCGGCACCCGCGGCACGCTGTCTGTTGGGGATGCCTGCTATGAGGTGTTCCGGTTGGCCGAGCTGGACCAGCGGCTCGGCACGCAGTGGCGCGCTCTGCCCTACAGCCTGAAGGTGCTGCTGGAGAACCTGCTGCGCTTCGAATCACACGCCGCCGGCGCGCATGTCACCGCCGAACACGTCGAAGCGCTCGTCGGCTGGGACGGCCAGGCCGCATCGTCCACCGAGATCCAGTTCACCCCTGCTCGGGTGATTCTGCAGGACTTCACCGGGGTGCCCTGCGTGGTCGACCTGGCCACGATGCGCGAGGCGGTCACCGCTCTAGGTGGCGACCCGCAGGCGGTGAATCCGCTAGCCCCGGCCGAGCTAGTGATCGATCACTCGGTGATCGCCGACGTGTTCGGCCGTCCGGATGCCTTCGAACGCAACGTCGACCTGGAATACCAGCGAAACCGGGAGCGCTACCAGTTCCTGCGCTGGGGCCAGGGTGTCTTCGACAAGTTCCGGGTGGTCCCACCAGGAACCGGAATCGTGCACCAGGTCAACATCGAGCACCTGGCCCGCGTCGTGATGACCCGCAACAGCCAAGCCTACCCGGACACCGTGGTGGGCACCGACAGCCACACCACGATGGTCAACGGGCTGGGCGTGCTCGGGTGGGGCGTCGGCGGTATCGAGGCCGAGGCGGCCATGCTCGGTCAGCCGGTGTCCATGCTCATCCCGCAGGTGGTCGGCTGCAAACTGACCGGCTCCATCCCCCCCGGGGCGACCGCCACCGACGTCGTGCTCACCATGACGGAGATGCTGCGCCACCACGGCGTGGTCGGGAAGTTCGTCGAGTTCTATGGCGAGGGCGTGGCAGCGGTGCCGCTGGCCAACCGCGCCACCATCGGCAACATGAGCCCCGAGTTCGGCTCCACCTGCGCGATCTTCCCGATCGACGAGGAGACCATCCGCTACCTGAGGTTCACCGGCCGCCCCGCCGAGCAACTCGCCCTGGTCGAAATCTACGCCAAGGAACAGGGCCTCTGGCACGATCCGAGCCGGGAAGCCACTTACTCCGAGTACCTTGAGCTGGATCTGTCCACCGTGGTCCCCTGTATCGCCGGACCCAAGCGCCCGCAGGACCGTATCGCGCTGTCCGGCGCCAAGACCGCGTTTCGCCACGCGCTGGTCGACTACGCCTCCGTCAAGGAGCCGACGGAGTCAGCGCCATCCACGGTCGACCAGGCGAGCGAGCACTCCTTCCCGGCCAGCGACGCCCCCGCGGTGAGTGGTGGCAACGGCGGCGGCGGTGTACCTCACCTGAGGGCCTCGGCCGCAGTCGGTGCGCAGAACCGTCTCAGCTCCCCCACCCCGGTGCGCACCGCCACGGGCACTGACTACGAGATCGACCACGGCGCGGTGGTGATCGCCTCGATCACCTCGTGTACCAACACCTCCAACCCCTCGGTGATGATCGGTGCCGCGCTGCTGGCCCGCAACGCCGTCGACCGGGGCCTGACGGTCAAGCCGTGGGTGAAGACCTCGATGGCTCCCGGCTCCCAAGTGGTCACCGACTACTACGAAAAGGCCAGCCTGTGGCCGTACCTGGAGAAGCTTGGCTACCACTTGGTCGGCTACGGCTGCACCACCTGCATTGGCAACTCCGGCCCGCTGCCTGAGGAGGTCTCGCGCGCCGTCCACGACGCCGATCTTACGGTGGTCAGCGTGCTGTCGGGTAACCGCAACTTCGAGGGCCGGATCAACCCGGACGTCACGATGAACTACCTCGCCTCACCCCCGTTGGTCATCGCCTACGCGCTGGCGGGGACGATGGACGTCGATTTCTCCAGCGAGCCACTGGGTCTCGACCTTGACGGCAACGCGGTCTACCTGGCTGATATCTGGCCCTCGCCGGAGGAAATCCAGAAGGTGATCGAATCGGCAATCAGCCAGGAGATGTTCACCAAGGACTATGCCGACGTCTTCGCCGGGGATGCCCGTTGGCAGTCACTTCCTACCCCAGAAGGAGAAACCTTCAGCTGGGACTCGAAGTCCACCTACGTGCGAAAGCCCCCGTATTTCGAGGGTATGACTGCGCAACCGCTGCCGGTGACCGACATCTCCGGCGCCCGGGTGCTGGCGCTGCTCGGTGACTCGGTGACCACCGACCACATCTCCCCGGCCGGGACAATCAAGGAAAACTCCCCGGCCGGCCGGTACCTGACCGAGCACGGCGTGGCACGTAAGGACTTCAACTCCTATGGATCCCGCCGGGGCAACCACGAGGTGATGATCCGCGGCACGTTCGCAAATATTCGGTTGCGCAACCTGCTGCTGGATGCGATCTCGGAAAATCCGGTCAGCGGCGGCTACACCCGAGACTTCACTGCCGGTGGCGAGCAGGCGCCCATTTACGACGCTGCGCAGCACTACGGCGAGGCCGGTATCCCGTTGCTGGTCCTCGGCGGCAAGGAGTACGGCTCGGGCTCTTCACGGGACTGGGCGGCCAAGGGCACCCGGCTACTCGGGGTGCGCGCAGTTCTCGTCGAGTCATTCGAACGTATTCACCGCTCCAACCTGATCGGAATGGGCGTGCTCCCTCTGCAATTCCCGGTAGGAGAATCGACCTCGTCGCTGGGTCTGGACGGCACCGAGACCTTCAGCATCACCGGCGTCACAGCACTCAACGACGGTTCTATCCCCGGCACGGTGCACGTCACGGCAGCCCGAGAAGGAGCGGATCCGGTGGAGTTCGACGCGGTATTGCGCATCGACACCCTCAGCGAGGCCGAGTACTACCGCCACGGCGGGATCCTGCAGTACGTCTTGCGCACCATGGCGCTGCGCGCCCCGTGAGTGGCAAACAGTGTTATAATACTCAATGCCACTCACGAGCGTGATTCTCGCGGCGGGCCTGGTGGTGACTCTGGGTGCGTTGGTGCAGGGCGCGGTCGGGTATGGCATGGCCTTGGTGGCGGCACCATTGCTGGCGCTGTTCGACCCCACGCTCGTCCCGGTTCCATTGATCTTGCTGTCATCCGTGCACTCGGTGCTCGCGGTGGCCCGAGACGGGCGGCACGCCGACTGGCCCGGGATCGGGTGGGCAATCCTGGGCCGGTTGCCCGGCACCGGGCTCGGAGTGCTCGCGGTGGTGGCGCTGTCGCAGCAGGTGTTCGGTCTGGTTGTCGGGCTCTGCGTGCTCGCCTGCGTGGTGCTGTCGCTGCTCAGTTGGCAGCCGTGCCCCCGGCCGCGCGCACTGCTGCTCGCGGGGATCGCCAGCGGGGCCGGGGGAACCGCGGCGGGGATCGGCGGACCGCCCATCGCGTTGCTTTACCAGAACGAAGCGGGTCCGCGAGTCCGCGGAACGATCGCCGGCTACTTCATCCTGGGGTCGGCGCTGTCGATCGCCGCACTGGCCGCCGCGGATCAGGTCACCAGCGAATCCTTGGCGAGCGCCGCGCTACTCACCCCTTTCCTGCTGGCCGGTTTCGCGCTGTCCGGGCCGACCCGCCGGGTGCTCGACAACGGTTGGACGCGGCGAGCGGTGCTCGCGGTGGCCGCCGCGAGCGCCGTGCTGCTCATCGGCCGTGCAGTGCTGTCGTGAGAGGTCGGCGTGGTCGTCACGCTGGTGTTCCTGTGCACTGTCGCCGTGGTGGTACTGATGGACCACGGCGTGGCCTTTGCCGCGGGCGATGAGTGCTCGGTTGACCGGTACGGTAACCACGAACGCCACTGCGAGGGCGAGGGCGAGGCCAGCCCAGAACACCCAATTGGCCACACCGGCGCCCATGGCGCTGGGGATGACCAGCATAATCGCGTTGTCTACGATTTCCATCACGGTGATCGAGACGGTGTCCGCGGCTAGGGCAACGGGGATGGCCTTTGCCAGGGTGAACCCGGAGCGCAGCACGGGGCCGATGGTCAGTGCATAACCGAAGAGGAACGCCAACGCCACGGCGAGGGCGATGATGGCCAGGGTGGACCAGCCCAGGGCGGTACCGATCACCATGCCAAGGATCTCGCCGATGGCACAGCCGGTCAGGCAGTGCGCGGTGGCGGTGACGGCCAGCCGGGTCAGGGATGCCGAGGGGGTGGGCAACGTCACGGTCTGCTCTCCCGAGTCAGATGGTGGAACCCGGCTCCAATTCTGCTGGGGGGGCGGGGTGGGTAGAGAACTCGGTGAGATCATCGCGTAGCGCGGTCAGAGTGCTGGACGCGAGATCGGGCCGCTGGGCCAGCAAGGTGTTCAGGGAGCGGGCTCGGCCGATCACCGGCACCGTGCGGTACTCGGCCTGGGTGGACTTGCAGCACGGGGAGGAGGTGCTCCCTGACGGCGTCGAGGTCGCCTCGGGCCAGGTGGGCGAGTGCCAGGTCGAAGCGGGCCGCGACGACGTACGTGGCTTTGGGTTGGGCCTCGGCGGTGAACTCGTCTAGGGCGGTGTGAGCCCAGTCCACGGCGGCCCTCAGATGCTCCGTGCCGCCGAGGGCATAGTACGCCTCGCTGGCTAAAAGGGCGACCGTCCCGGTGTCGATACCGAGCACACCTGGTTCGTCGGGGGTGGGCTCGGTGGGTGCGGTCGCGACCAGCGCCAGCGCGCGACTGACCTCGCCGGGCTGGCGGCGGGCAGCGTGGATGCGGGCCTGCTGGCTGGTCAGCCGCAGCAAGGCGGTCCCACTGGTGGCATCCGGCAGAGCGGACTCGATGAGCTGGGCGGCTTCGTCATAGCGGCCGTCCCAGTAAGCGATATTGGACTGCACGTAGCGGATGAAGACCCGCAACGGGGTGTGGCCCGATACCTCGGCACGATGCAGCGCAGTACGAGCGTGGGTGTTCGCGGCATGCGGATGGCCCAGGTCGAACGTGACAATAGACAGCAGCCCGCAGATCTGGCCGGCGATCTTGTACAGGCCGGTGGTGTGCCGGGGCTGTTGGCGTCCGGCGATCAGGGTGAACACGTCATCGCGGGCACCGCGCAGCTCGGAGAAGATCATGGAGGGTGGATCGATCTGCTCACGCCGGGCGATCTCAGCGACGTCAGCGGTCATCTGCTCCGAGCACGTCGTCATCGACGTTGGTGGCGCTCCAGCGCCGGAACTGGGCCGATTCCTCGGCTGCCATGAGGACCTCCTCTCGGATCGGCAGACCGCGTGCGTCGCAGCACACGATCCGCCGGCTGCCCCGAATAAAGCCAGTGTCACCACCCCGGGCGCGCGAGCGCTCGATCGGGTCGGTTTGGTCACCCAGCGTGGTGGGAGATATTCGGCGGTGATCGTGGCCGGTGGGTACCCGGTCGGGGACGCGGTGAGCAGGCAGCGGTCGGCCGGGATGAGGTGCTCCAGGTCGTCGGCATCCACGAGCTGGGCCGGGGTGCAGCCGTGACCCACGATGACCCCCCACGGCCCGATCACCTGGGTGCGACCGCCGCGGGAGAACTCACTTCGACAGTGCCGGGAGATCGACATCCGCGCCGCAGTACGCGCGGCCGCGGACGGATCACCGAGCGCGGCTTCGCGCGCGGACAGGCACTGACGGCACTGCTCCTGGTGGGTACAACTCTCGTGATGTTCGTCGGTGTCTTTCCCGAGGGTGAGACGCCCGTCCCCCGCGTCGTGGGGCACGTCAGGAAGACGTGGGGAGTGGCTAGCGTCAGGGCGTCCTGCGCTGGGCATTCAGCTCGCGCAGCTCTTCGACTTCGGGTACCCCGCGGTATCCGCTTACGAGGGCGATCAGCTCGTCTGCTCGCCAGGCGTTCGAGGGCACGAGCTCGTTCGAGGTCAGCACGAGCACACCAAAGTGGGCGGCCTCATCGGGTCGCCGCAGTCGTGCGAGCACCAATCCGAGGTCGAGGTACGCGGTCGCGACCCGGCGGCGCTGGCCGCTGGCTTCGGCGCGTGCCGCGGCGTGGCGGGCGTAGTCCTCCGCCACCGGGTCGCCCAGCCAAGCCAGGGCGGTAGCCGTGTAGAGTTCGATCTTGTCGCCATCGAAGAAGTAATGGTGATCGGGCGGGCGTTGCTGGGATTGCCGTTCCGCCGCAGTCGAACATCGACGCAATGCCGCTCGTACGGCAGGGCCATCATCGAGACGGGCCGCCGCTCGCGCGGATTGCATAGCCAGCTGGGCCGCAGCAGAGCTGCCCAGCGGAGCGATGGCCTCCCCCGCGGCGGCCAGTGCCGCAGCCCGTGACCAGTCCTGGTCGATGAGCGCAGTCCAGGTGTCCACTTCGCCGGCCCAGGTGCCGATCTCGTCGTGCTCGGTCTCATGACCCAGTGATCCGGCGATGTTCCGGGCGGCGGTCGCGGCGCTCCTTTGCCCGAGATCGACATGCAGGGTGGCCGCGAACAGCGCGATCCACCCGGCCGCAGTGAGCAGACGGCGGCGTTGCGCGAGGGTGGCTCGACCGTCCAGCAACGAGCCGATCTGGCGGGCACTGGTCCGCACGTCGCGCAGCAGCTCGGCAGGCGGCACGCGCGTGTAGGCCCGTGCCATCTCATCCACGCCGAAGTCCAACGGGTCCAGCGTCGCCGGGGAAACGTCGCTGGCCTCGGCTCGGGCGGCTAGCTCCCGCAGCTCTGTCGGCTGCTCGTCGGTGTCGCGCGGGGGCACCCGGTCTGCGGCCTTCCAAGTGGACAGCAGCACGCCGCCAGCGTCTAGAGCGGCGTCGAGGGCTTGGACCACGGCCAGGGTCGGCCAGCGGCGGCCGTGTTCGACGTTGTGCAGGTAGCCTCGATGGACGTGCGCCCGGTCCGCCACGTTGGCCAGCGACAGCCCTGAGTCGGCACGCTTGCGCGCCAGCTCGGCGGCGAAGTCCGCCCGCTCGCTGCCCACCTCGCCCTCCCGTTGTCGCCAGATCGGTCGCCCCGGCACGAGGCGACACTGAAAGGGTGGCACCTGTTCCACTGTGGCGCGACGGTGGGCACGTGATCGACGATATCGACGATTATGATCGCAACGCGAACCGCCGGGTGATCCACGCGACGTGCGTGCAGCACGGCGGCGCACAGGGATACACGAACCTGGTGGTCACGAAGAAGAACGGTGAGATTGAACTCGATCCGCATGCCGCGGGCGTGTGCGTGGTCAGGCTGGACGAGAACGCCGCGCGAGTGCTGTCCGCCGCGCTCACCGGGTGGCTTGGGTGACCCGCCCAGGGGCTGCGGCAGTGAGTGGGACACGCTTACTGTGGGGTTGACCGATCCGAGCGGTGAGTGAGCAACGCCGTAGCTTCAGCTTGTCGGTGACCAGCACCCGCGGCACGGACCGCAACGCCGTCAGCAGCTTGCGAAAGAACCTGGTGGCGGCCTTGGCGTCGCGGCGGGAGGTGACCAGGATGTCCAGCACGGCGCCGTCCTGGTCGACCGCCCGCCACAGGTAATGGGTCTTGCCGTGAATCTTGATGAACACCTCGTCGAGTGCCACTTATCCCCTGGGCGTGGCCAGCGGCGACGCAGCCCGTTCGCGTGGGTCTGCCCGAACTTCTGGCACCACGCCCGGATGGTCTCGTAGGAGACCACCACACCGCGCTCCATCAATCATCGCCGGACCGCGAGGCTCAGCGCGAAGCGTTCCGCAGGGTCGGTCCACCAGTGCGCGAGATCGAACCCGGCAGCGTCGAACTCCTTCGACAGGCCATAGCGGCCGAACTTTCCCGAGATCTCAGTGCACATCTCCTCAGCCTCGGCGTAGTGCACTGTCATGCACACTGCGGGCAACCGCACGGTCATCGGGTGGCGAGCCCGTAGCCGCATCTCGATCCATTCGTGGGTGGCGTCCCACACCGCGACGTGGTCGAAGGCCGCGACGTCGAAGTCGGCTCCGAGCTCGCGGTTGAGTACGTGCAACATGTTGCGATTGAACTCGGCGGTCACGCCAGCAGCGTCGTCGTAAGCGGGCACCATCACCGCCGGGTCGGTGACCAACCCGGCACCAAGCAGCAACAGCTCACCGGGATCCAGTACGGCATGCAGCGCGCTGAGAAACCGCGCCCGCTCGTCAGGCAGTAGGTTGCCGATCGTGCCACCCAGGAAAGCCACCAACCTGCGCCCACCCTGACCGGCCAGCAGCAGCTCCAGATGCTGGGTGAAGTCGCCGACCACGCCGTGCACCGCAAGCCCCGGGTACTCCTGCGCCACCGCCGCCATCGCGGCGCGTAACGCCGACTCCGACACGTCCAACGGCACGAAGCGCCGCAACGAGCCGCTCGCCGTGAACGCGTCGAGCAGCAGCCGGGTCTTCTCCGAGGAGCCCGAACCGAGTTCCACCAGGGTGTCAACGTCTGCCCGCTCCGCGATCTCGTCAGCGCAGCGCCGCAGCAGCTCACGCTCGGTGCGGGTTGGGTAATACTCGGGCAGGGTGGTGATCTGCTCAAACAGCTCGCTGCCACGGGCGTCGTAGAACCATCTGGGCGGCAGCCACTTGGGATCGGCGGACAGCCCGACCCGCACGTCGTGACGCAGCGCATCGGCGGCATCGGAATCGGACAGGTGGATTTCGAGCACGGGTGCGGTCATAGCTCCTCGGCAATGGTCGCAGGGATCGGCGTGACGTCCACGGTGGACGGTGTCGCGGTGAGCAGATGACCGTCGGGGACCTGTTCCCAGCCGGCGGACTGGTCGGTAGGCTCGGAGCAGACCAGTACCGCCCCGCCGCCGGCGCGTACCGCCAGTGCGTCGTGCACTGTGGTCGCGGCGATCATGGTGCCGTCGGTGAGCAGCAGGTTCAGTCGCGAGCCCGGGGCCGCCGCGAGCACCTCGACGGCCACCGCGACCAACCCACGGCCTGGTGGATCACCGGCCGCCAGGCGGTGCCGGACCAGCGCCCACAGCAGCGCGGAGTCGCTGGCCGCCAGGCGGTGCCGGACCAGCGCCCACAGCAGCGCGGAGTCG
>DATEMN010000035.1:0-14402 GCA_035275565.1 Pseudonocardiaceae bacterium
CGGCGCGGGTCGCAGCGCCGCCTCCTGACGGCGCCGCGCGAGGGTGAGCTGTACCGCCATCGCCTCGTCCCACTTCAGCCGGCGGTGGGCGGCCGCGATCTCGGATCGGTCGTTGGAGCGGTGCACGGCTCGCAACGCCGCAGCCAGCCCCAGCAACCGGTGCCGTTCGCGCAGCACCGCCGGCAGCGGGTCGTCAGGTTCGTCCAGGACGTCGAAGACCTGGCGCACGCAGAGCTGGATCGTCCAGGACGGCAGGTCCTTGGTGGCGGGATAGACCGGGATCAATGGCCGAGAGAACTCCGCGAGTTCATCGGCGTCGCCGTCGAGCAGCTGGAATCTTGGGTGGGTGAGCTGCGGCGTGTGTTTCTTGCCGTACGTCGTCACCCGGCCGGCGAACAATGCCTTCCGACCGCGGGTGAGTGTCTGGTCCAGGCGCCACTGGTTGAAGAAGGTGAGGTTCAGCGTGCGGCTGCCGTCCCAGATCACCACGCTCTGGATGGTCCCCTTCTTGGTCTGCATCTGCCGTGAGCTGCAGCTACGGACCTCGGCAACGACCGTGACGTCCTCCCCCGGGATCAGTCCCGCGATCGGGGCGAGCTGGCCCTGGTCGGCGTACCGGCGCGGGTAGTGTCGCAGCAGGTCTCCGACGGTGTGCAGGTCCAACTGCTCGGCCAGCAGAGTCGGCGACTTCCCACCGATCACCCGGTCCAGCGCATCACCCATCCCGGCCACGGATCACTCCACCCCGATCAGCAGCACGGTGCCCGGCCCGCCGCCGGCGTAGACGACCACGTCGACCGCCGGGTGCGCGCGACCCAGATGCTCGATCAACACCTCGCCGAGGCCCACCGGAGCGTCCTGGCCGAGCAGCACGGTCATCAGCTCACCGCCCACCGACAGCATCCGCTCGATCAGCCCGCGGGCCGCGGCCAGTGGATCATCCTCGATCAGCACAACCTCGTCGCCAACCATGCCGAGGACATCACCCGGTCGGCAACGCCCGGCCGAGGTCAGGGTGGCTGAACCGGCCACAGTCAGCGCCCCGTACCGGGTCGCGTTCACCGCCTCGATCATGGCCACCAGATCGTCGGAGACTCGCCGGCCAGCGTCATGCACCGCAATCGCGGCCAGGACCTGCACCGTGGACGCAGTCGGTACGACCGTCACTTCCTGGCCGGTGTCCCGGGCATGACCGGCCACAGTCTCGGCGACCCGGGTCGCGGCACCCGGACCCGCCAACACGGTGACATATCGGGCGCGGGTGCCAGCGAGGACGGCGAGCAGCTCAGTCACGCTGCTGCTAGCGGGCACCATAAGCGCGCCCTCACCGCAGAGCAGCTCCGCCAGTCCGGCCCCGGAGACCATGGCGAGCACCTCGTGGCCGGAAACGAACCGGTCCACCTCGCCGCCTTGGTCAGCAAAGCGGAGCACGGTGATGCGGTGCGGCCGCCCTGCCCGGATCCCGGCCTCGATCGCGGCACCAACATCGCAGCAGTGCACGTGCACGTTCCACAATCCCCGTCCCGAGCTGACGACCACCACACAATCGCCCAGCCCGGCGAGTTCGGCGCGCAACGTGACGACGCCGGCCTCGTCGGTTCCGTCAAGCAGGTACATCACCTCGTAGTCGTAGTGCGTGGACCCACCCTCCCGGCTCGCGTGCAGCACCCGCGCCGGGCGTACGGAGGCTCCGGCGAGGACCGCGGACTGCACGTCGGGACACTCGGTGACCACCGACAGCAGTGCTTCCAGTAGCACGACCAAGCCCTGCCCGCCCGCGTCCACCACCCCGGCGGCAGCCAGCACGTCAAGCTGACGAGGGGTCTCGGCCAGGGCACCGGCGGCGGCGGTGGCGGCCGCGGATGCCACGTCGCCGAGGTCATCGGATGGCACGCCCATGGCCGCCTGCGCCGCGGCGTGGAGCACGGTCAGCACAGTGCCCGACACCGGGTCGGACACTGCGGCCGTGGCCAGCTCGTCAGCCCGGCACAGCCCCGCCCGCAGCGCTGCACCATCCAGAGTCGCACCGACCAGTGCCTCCGCCAACCCGCGCAGGACTTGGGACAGGATCACCCCGGAGTTGCCCCGCGCCCCCATCAACGCGCCGCGGGCCAACACGGCGACCGTACTGCCCGGTGGGGCATCCCGGTCGTCACCGTGATCCCGCAGCACCGCGTCCAGCCCAGCCCGCATGGTGGCCAGCAGGTTGGAGCCGGTGTCCTGATCAGCGACCGGGAACACGTTGATGGCGTTGATCTCGTCACAGTGCACCGTAAGCGCATCGCAGCAGGTGGCAGCCCAGTGACGGACCGCCGCTCCGTCCAGGGACTGCAACACTACGACTCCTCCTCACCACCTTCGTGCGGGCTGCGGTGAAGGTTACCCATCTGCTACGACGTCCCCGGTGTGCAGCGCCGTGTACCGCCCGGCTAACCTTGGCGGATAATCCCCCCGACGACCCCAGGGAGTGTCTGACGTGGCTGCCGTGTGCGATGTCTGCGGCAAGGGACCAGGCTTCGGCATGTCGGTCTCGCACTCGCACCGGCGGACCCACCGCCGGTGGAACCCGAACATCCAGACCGTCCGGGCGAAGATCGGCGCCAGCGCGCGCCGCCGCCTCAACGTCTGCACCTCTTGCCTCAAAGCAGGCAAAGTCACCCGAAGCTGACGCCCCTTGAGGGGGCGCCATTCGGAGTCGAATGGCTCTCCAGCCTTTCCCTGCCCGTGCGGCTAGGGGAGGGTCCAGTCGAGGGGATCAGACCCTAGATCTGTGAGGGCCTGGTTGGTGCGGGTGAAGGGGCGGGAGCCGAAGAACCCGCGGTCGGCTGACATCGGCGACGGATGTGCGGACTCGATGCACGGGACGTCGGCGAGCATCGGAACCAGGGTGCGCGCGTCCCGACCCCACAGGATCGCTACCAGCGGCTGCGCTGGGCGCGCCACTAGGGCGCGGATGGCCTGTTCGGTGATCTGCTCCCATCCCTTACCCCGGTGCGATCCCGGCTTCCCGGGCTCGACCGTGAGCACCCGGTTAAGCAGCAGCACACCACGCTCGGCCCACGGGCTGAGGTCCCCATTAGACGGGGTAGGCAGGCCGAGGTCGTCGCTGTACTCCTGGAAGATGTTGGCCAGACTGCGCGGCAGCGGCCGCACACCCGGCTCGACCGAGAACGACAACCCCACCGCGTGACCCGGAGTCGGGTAGGGATCCTGCCCGACGATGAGGACCCGCACCTGGTCGAAGGGCTGGCTGAACGCCCGCAGGATGTTCGCCCCAGCGGGTAGGTAGCGCCGCCCTGCGGCGATCTCGGCCCGGAGAAACTCCCCGGCAACGGTGATCTGCTCAGCCACCGGAGCCAGCGCGCCGGCCCAGCCGGCCTCCACGATCTCGTCCACAGTTGCAGGCACGGGACGTAGCCTAGCGGCTGCTCGTGAGTGGCATTCAGTGCCATAACACTGTTACTCACTCACGACGTGAAGTGTGCCCAGCCTGCCGGACCGTCGTAGGGCTCGCCGTCGACCGTCACGCCGCGGCCCTCCTGGACGGTGCCGAGCACCGTCCAGGAGGCGGGCAGCTCGAGCCCGGCGGGGAAGCTTGCCAGCAGCGCGTGGTCCTCACCCCCGGTGAGGACCCAGTGCCGCGCATCGACACCCAGCGCTGAGGCGACGTCGACCAGCAGGGACGGCACGGGCAGCGCTACCGAGTCGATGTCGATGCTCACCCTGGAGGCGTCGGCGAGGTGCCCAGCATCGGCCAGCAAGCCGTCCGAGATGTCGATCATCGCTGTGGCACCCGCCACAGCGGCCTGCGGGCCGGCACCGTAGGGAGGTTCCGGCACGCGATGTGCACCCACCGCCGCCAGCGGAGACCGGAACCCCCGGCGCAGCACGGCCAGCCCTGCAGCCGACCAGCCCAACCGCCCGCACAATCCCAGCACGTCCCCGACTCGGGCGCCGGCCCGGGTGACCGGCGCCCGGCCCTGCAGGTCTCCGAGCGCGGTCAGCGACACGACGAGCTCAGCCGAGCTGACCACATCGCCACCCACGATTCCCACCCCGGCCTGCGCCGCCTCCTCCCACATCCCGTCAGCAAGGCCATCCACGGTGGATACCGAGGTGCGCCCGGGCACGGCCAGACCGACGACCAGCCCGGTTGGGACCGCACCCATCGCCACCACGTCGGCCAGGTTGGCGGCCACCGCCTTGCGCCCGACGTGGTACGGCGTGGACCAGTCCAGCCGGAAGTGCACCCCCTCGACGAGCACGTCGGTGGTCACCACCACCCGGCCATCGGCAGCGGCCAGCACCGCTGCGTCGTCCCCTGGGCCGAGCAGCGTCGCCAGCGGCAGGACCCGCCCCGCGGTGATCCGGGCGATCAGACCGAACTCGCCCAGATCGGCTACCGAGCCAGCTTCGGACGGTGGCAGGTCCGGTGTGGTATCACCGGCAGGACACACGGTCACACCTCCGATCCACGGTAGGTTTCGTTCCTACTCCGATCAAGTCGCCGACACGAAGGGCCACGCCGTGGTTCAGGCATACATCCTCATCCAGACCGAAGTCGGCAAAGCGGCCGCCGTGGCCGCGGCGGTGGCGAGCCTGCCCGGCGTCGCGAGCGCGGAGGACGTCACCGGCCCCTACGACGTGATCGTGCGGGCCGAGGCCGTCGACGTGGACCAGCTGGGCCAGCTCGTGGTGGCCAGGGTGCAGCAAGTGAACGGCATCACCCGCACGCTGACCTGTCCCGTCGTGCACCTGTCCTGAGGCGGGCGGGGTGGCGCAGTCATCCAGCACCCCGACCCCTCGGGCGGCCGGTATCCCCGGCTGGCTGCTCGCGATCGCGGTGACCCTGCCGGTAGCCCTCGTGGTGGGAGTGCTCGTCGTGGCCGCGCAGATACGGAGCCGGCCTCAGGATCCCGTGCGGCTAGCCGGGGTCCCGGCTCCCACAGCCGACTCGGCGGACTGCACGCGGCTGCTGGCCGCTCTGCCCGAGAAGTTGGACGGGGGCGAGCACGGCCCGCTGACCCGGCGCCGGCTGGCCATTCCGGCCCCGGTGGGCGCGGCGGCGTGGGGAGAGCCGCCGGTGGTGCTGCGTTGCGGACTCGACCGGCCTGACGACCTCACCGCGACCTCGCGGCTGCTGGCGATCTCCGACGTGCAGTTCCTCGAACTTCCCGACCCGGGCACCAACACCTGGGTCGCGGTGGATCGACCCGTCTACATCGTGGTCGACCTACCTCCGGTCGGCGGCAGCGGGCCGCTGCAGCAGGTCGCCACCGTGATCGCGAACACCTTGGCGCAGCGTGACGTGGACGTCTCGCGTTGATCGCGCTACAGCCCGTGCAGCCCGGCCAGTACCCGATCCATCAGCGAAAGATCCGGGGGGCGCCCGAACTCGGCCGGGTTGCGGTGTGCATGCAGCAAGCCGCTATCGATCATGTCGGCGACCAGCACCCGGGCCACCCCGAGCGGCAGCGCGAGCAGGGCCGCGACCTCGGCGACCGAACGGACCTCCGCGCACAGCCCGGCGATGGCGGAGTGTTCTGCGGAGTGGGTCGCAGCGAGGTCTCGACCCAGGTCGCTGGTAGACACCAATGCCTCGACGGCAAGATCCTGCGCCGGTTGGGTCCGGCCCTGGGTCCAGGTGTACGGGCGAACGACGAATCGGAAGTCCGCTGGTTCCTCCCAGTCATCGGTAGCCGCGGGGAACTCGACGGTGTCATGGTCTGGTTGTCCGTGCCGAGCCTGATAGCCTTGATCAGCAACGAGATCGCCGCTGCCGTCGCTGTCCAATGGCACGAACATATGGTGATGCCTCCATCCGGACTTCAGGACCCCACATGGCCGGAAGCCGGGACGCACGAGACCGGCCCCACCCATGCGGGGGGGTACGCCGACACCGACGCGTGCGAGCCCGCATGTTCAACTAGCGATTGACGAGAAAGACGCTGAAATTCACCCGATCGAATGATTCAGCGCAGGCCGGTCCCCCGTGCCACCGCGGTGTCGATCAGAGTGGACAGCACAGTGGGGTAGTCAATACCGGTCACTGCCCACATCCGGGGATACATCGAGATCGGGGTGAAGCCAGGCATCGTGTTGATCTCGTTGACGGTCAACGCACCGTCTGATCCCACGAAGAAGTCAACTCGAGCAAGACCTTGGCAATCCAGCGCACGGAACGCCGAAACGGCCATTGCCCGCAGCCCGGCTGCGACGTCGTCGTCGAGCTTGGCGGGGATGTCGAATTCGCACGCGTCATCGAGATACTTGGCATCGAAGTCGTACCAGCCTGCGGAGTCCGCAGCGACCACGCGGATCTCCGCGGGCAGCGACGCCTCGACCCGGCCGTCAGGGAACTCCAGCACCCCGCACTCGATCTCGCGACCGATCACCGCTGCCTCGACGAGGACCTTGGGATCGACCGCGCGAGCGGTGGCAATCGCCGAAGGTAGCTCGGACCAGTCCAGCACCTTGGTGATACCCATCGAGGAGCCCGCTCTGGCCGGCTTGACGAACACCGGTAGACCCAGCCGTTCCCGCTGCTCGGCGGTCAACGTGGCGTTATCGGCGCGCAGCACCACGGCATCGGTGACCGGCAGGCCCGCTATGCCCAGCAGTGTGCGGGCGAACTCCTTGTCCATCGCCACCGCGCTGGCCAGCACCCCCGAGCCGACATAAGGCAGGTCGGTCAGCTCCAGCAGCCCCTGAATAGTGCCGTCCTCACCGAAAGCCCCGTGCAGAACCGGAAACACCACGTCCACCCCGGAGAGCACCTCGCCGGCCCGGTCACCGGCGAGATGCACCAGTTCCCGCCTAGTCGGGTCAGCGGGCAGGGTGAGTGCTGCCGCGGTGCCATCTACCGCGGGAAGCACTCGGTCCCGGATCGCCAGTTCGGCCGGCTCCCCGGTACCCAGCACCCAGGCACCGGCAGGGCTGATGCCGACCGGGATGACCTCGAATCGTGTCCGGTCCAGGTGGGTCAGCACGCCGCTCGCCGACACGCAGGAGATCGCGTGTTCGCTGCTGCGACCACCGAAGACGACGGCGACACGCAACCTGCGATCCGTCATGGCGGCAGACCCTACCCCTCCCCACCCTGCGATATGTCTCCATACCGCAGGGTGGGGAGGCCGTGGGTGGACCAGGCGTGGAAGCCGCCGATGACGTCGGTGGCACGGTGCAGGCCGAGGCTGCGCAACGAGTCCGCGGCGAGGCTGGAGGTGTAGCCCTCCGAACAGAGCACGATCACGCACACGTCGTAGCCGGTGACCTGGGGCAGCCGGGCGTCGCACTCCGGGTCGAAGCGCCACTCCAGATGGTTGCGCTCGACCAGCAGGGCACCGGGCACCTCCCCCTCCGCGGCGCGCTGCCAGCCCGGGCGGATGTCCACCAGCAGGGCACCGGCAGTGCGAGCATCATGTGCCTGGGCAGGGGTGAGGCGTTGCAATCGTGAGCGCGCCTGGGCCAGCATCTGATCGATGCTGAGCGAGCCGGGCGGGCGACTCACCAGTCCACCCCGGCCTGCGCCACTCCGATGTGACGCAGCTCCGCAGGTTCCACCCGGTAGCAGTTCATCACGGTCAGCCCCGGAACGTAGACGTGCACGCTCACCGCGGGGACAGTGCCGGTGTTGGTCACCTGGTGCACGTAGTGCGGACCGAAGACACGGCAGCGCCCGGCGGCCAATTCGCGGGTGACCTCCACCGGCGACCTGCCTGGTCTAGCGGCAACCACTCGCTCGGTTAAGGTGCCCGCCGCGACCGCGAAGGCCCCTGACGCCGGGCCATGGTCGTGCAGATCGGTGCCCTGGCCAGGCAGCCAGGACAGCAACCACACTTCGTGCTGCCCGGTCCGCTCGAGCAACCGGTACCAGCGGGTGTCAGTGCGGTAGTCGATCAGTGGTCGCCACCGCTCGGGGTGCGCGGCCAACGTCATGGCGAGGCTGATGGGGCCACCGGAGCGGCCGGTACCGGAAGTTGGGACGGTGAGATCAGGGACGGCGTACACGGGGGTTCCTCCGCGGGATTGATGAACCGACCGCGCAGCACCACCACCCAGGCAGGATGGCTATTCAGACAGGCGCGATCAGTAGGGCAGCAGGGAGTTCACTGCGCCGGACAGAGCGCACTCGCCACCAGACGCAGATCCACTGGGGACCGCCGGACGAGGGCAAGAGTGCTACTCACAGCGGATGATCAAACCAGCAGATGCCCGTCGCAGTCAAGAAGCATCGAGCGCCTGGCGCAGATCGGCGAACAGGTCCCCGGGATCCTCCACGCCCACCAACAGCCGCATCTGGCCCTGCGCTCGAGCTGTCGCGAGTGCGGTGTCGTCGAGTTGGCGGTGGGTGGTCGACGCCGGGTGGCTGACCTTGGAATGGACACAGCAGTACAGGACGAACCAGTCGGCGACCACGTCGAGCAGCAGTCCCTCAGCCACGGGCGGCAGCCCCGGACAAGCCTTCCAAACCTCGCAGACCACTATCAGACAGTCCTGGGCGCCTCGGTTCTTAATCTCGGCCGAGTGCTGGATCAATTCATCGCGCTGCGCTAGTGTTGACTTGGCTAACGCATGTGGACGGGGGCGTGGTAATGCACTGTCGAAGGTTTGGTCAGCTTGGTTGGAAAGTTAGTGAAATCGGTTACGGAATGTGGGGAATCGCCGGCGGTGAGGGCGGCTGGACGGGCACGGATGACGATACCGGTTACACGGCTCTACAGGAGGCGGTCGATCTCGGCTGCATCTTCTTTGATACCGCATGGATCTACGGCAGGGGGCACGGCGAGCGACTATTGGGGCGGTTGCTGCGGAGCAACCCCGACATCCGGCTGTACGTGGCCACCAAGATCCCACCGAAAGACCGCAACTGGCCCTCGACTCGGGAATCCCGGCTGGCCGATGTGTTCCCAGCCGACCACATCGTAGAGTACACGCACAAAAGCCTCGAAGGACTCGGCGTCGACCGGATCGACCTACTGCAGTTCCACGTGTGGGAGGACACCTGGGCCGAGGACGAGAGTTGGCAGCGGGCCGTTACCAATCTGAAAGGCCAGGGCCTCATTGAGGGCGTGGGGATCAGCGTTAACCGCTGGGAACCGTGGAACGTGCTCAAGACACTGGACACCGGCTTGATCAATGCGGTTCAGGTGATTTACAACGTGTTTGACCAAGCGCCCGAGGACGAGTTGTTTCCAGCGTGCCAGGAGAAGGATATCGCGGTCATCGCGCGGGTGCCGTTCGACGAGGGCACCCTGACCGGCACGATCACGAAGGACACCACCTGGCCCGAGGGCGACTGGCGCAACTCATACTTCGTGCCGGAGAACCTGATCCCGGCCGTGGAGAGGGCCGACGCCGTGAAGACCATCGTGCCACCTGGGATGACCATGCCTGAATTGGCCCTGCGCTTCATCCTGCATCACCCTGCGGTGAGCACCGTGATTCCGGGCATGCGACATATCGACCGGGTACGGCAGAATCTCGCGGTCAGTGACGGCAAGCCGCTGCCGGACGACCTGCTGACCAAGTTGCGCCGACACCGCTGGGATCGAGTGCCCACCGCATGGTCGCAGTGACCGTCTCTAGCCCACACCACCAGGCCGACCCGTACGGCCCGCAGCTCGTCCAATTCCCTCGGTCCCCTTCGCGGGCGCCAGCGCAGACTTCTCCATAATGACCGGTATTTATCTGAAAGCAACACCACTATAACAACCAGTCAGTTAAGGGGAGTGGGATGGTGGCGATCACGCGCGAGCTGAGGGGACGGTTACTCGGGGCTTTCAATGGCAGGCGGGTTCCCTACTCGCAGGACCGCACCATCCTGCAGCTGTTTGAGGATCGCGCACGGGAGCGGCCGGATGCCCCTGCGTTGACGGTCAGTGACCGCACGCTGTCCTACCGGCAACTCAATGGCCATGCCAACGCTCTCGCTGAACAGCTGCACCAGGCCGGGGTCGGCAGGGGTGACTTCGTGCCGCTGGTGTTGCGCAACGGGCTGGAACTGCCGCTGTCCATGCTGGCGCTGATGAAGCTTGCGGCACCGTTCGTGCCATTGGACGACCTGCATCCAGCTGAGCGGCTGGACGGGATGATCGCTACGGTCGAGCCCAAGGTGGTGCTGTACTCGCCCGCCAGTGGGACACACACACGGTGGACTCCATCGCTGCTCGTGAACGTGGCCGACCTCGGCGAGTGCGATTCCGACGACTTCGGACCACCAGCTGGCATGAACGATATCATCTACGGCTTCTACACCTCCGGCTCGACCGGACTGCCGAAGTGCACGGTGAACATCCACCGCGGCTTGCTCAACAGATTCGGATACATGACCCGCAGGTTCAGCGGCCGGACCGACGAGGTGGTCCTGCAGAACAGCAGGCAAGCCTTCGACTCGTCGCTGTGGCAGTTGCTGTGGCCGCTGACCATCGGCAGCCGGGTGGTGATCCCGGACTGCACCGACATCCTCGACCTCGCCGCTACTGTGGAACTGATCCGTGGGCACGGCGTCACGATGACGGATTTCGTGCCCTCGATCTTCAACACACTGGTGGAGATGCTGGATGCGCAGCCGGCGATGGCCGCAGACTTGGTGTCGTTGCGTCGCCTGTTGATCGGCGGTGAGGAGATCAACGCCGACGCGGTGCAGAGATTCCGCCGACTTCTTCCAGACGTGCAGATCACCAACACCTACGGGCCGACCGAGGCGTCCATCGGTTCAGTGTTCCACGATGTCACTGACGCCGATGCGGAGTCCATCCCGATTGGCCGTCCGATCGACAACACCTATGCGGTCGTGCTTGACGAGCGTGCTGAACTGGTGCCGCCGGGCACGTCCGGGGAGATTCACATCGGCGGCGACTGCCTCGGTCTCGGCTATCTCCATGACCCGGAGAAGACCCACGCGGCGTTCATTCCCAACCCCTTCCCCGAGATCCCCGGCCCTCGGCTCTACCGCACGGGTGACATGGGGTACGTGCGGTCGGACGGGTTGCTGGCTTTCGTCGGTCGCCGCGACCACCAGGTGAAGATCGGCGGGGTCCGAGTCGAGCTGTCCGAGATCGAGCACGCGATGCTGGCCCATCCGCAGGTGCGGGATGCGAAGGTCATCCTGAGCGAGCAGGACGGGGTCCGGCGGCTCGTCGCCTTCCTGACCCACGACAACTACCCGAGCACCGCCGAACTCCGGCGCCACGCCCGCGAGCTCCTACTGCCCTCCCTGGTGCCCAAGCAGTTTGTCCTGCTGGACAGCATGCCGTTGACACCCAACGGAAAAACCGACCGGCTCCGGCTCGCTGCACTCGCCGCCGTGCACGAGGCACCCGCCGAACCGGACGTGAAGCAGCCGGACGACGCCTGGCAGGTGATCCGAGACATCTGGCGACGACTGCTGGCCGAACCGGCGCCGAGCACCTCAGCTGACTTCTTCCAGCTCGGCGGTGACTCGATGAGCATGCAGCGGCTGGCACTGGCACTGTCTCACCGGTTCGGCCTGCGTGTCACCGCCCGCGACATCGTGACGGCGCCGACGATCGAGCAACAGGCCGAACTCGTCACCGGGCAGTCCACCACACCCGAGCGCGGCAGGCCGGTGCTGCCGCAGTGGGAGGCCGACGTCCGGCTGCCGGACGACATCACCGGCAACCGCCCTCCTGCGTCGAATCAGTGCTGCGACGTGCTGCTGACCGGCGCCACCGGGTTCGTCGGCGCGCAGCTCCTGCACGAGCTGCTGACCAGGACCGACGCCACAGTTCACTGCCTCGTGCGGGCCGACGACCAGGTCACGGCCCGTTGCCGGCTCACCGACAACCTGCGGACCTACCAGCTGTGGGACGACGCAGTCGCCGACCGGATCGTGGCGGTGCCCGGGGACCTCAGCGCTCCCGGACTGGGTCTGTCCGAGCGCGATCACGGGGCACTGGCCGAACGGGTGGATACCGTGGTGCATAACGGCGCACTGGTCAACCTGATTCTCGGCTACGGCGCGCACCGGCCAGCGAACGTGACGGGCACGCTGTCCGTGCTGCGGCTGGCGTCGACCACGACCACCAAGCGGGTTCATTTCATCTCCACCTTCGGCGTCGTAGCCGTCACGGAGCTGGACCGGCGTCCTGGTCTGTTCCCGGAGGCGTCGCCGCCGGTCGACCAGGCGCCGCCCGATGGCTACAGCCAGTCCAAATGGGTGGCCGAACAGCTGCTCGGGCTCGCCGAGCAGCACGGTATCCCCATGGCTGTCTACCGGCTGGGCGAAGTCATGCCACATTCCAGGACCGGCGTGCCCAACCCACGCGGGCTGGCGGAGTTGCTGGTGCACGCGTGCCTTCGACTCGGGATGACCTTCACCAGCCCCATCGTGACGGACTACACACCAGTCGACCAGGTGGCCGAGCTGGTGGTCGCCGGGCTGCGCGCCGAGGCCACCGGCTACTTCCACCTGGTGGCGCCCCGGCCGGTCCGGTTCAATAACTTACTGTCGGCATTCGCGAGACCGTTCGGCCTGCGCCCGGTGGACTACGCTGAGTTCTGGCATGCCGTGCGGACGCTCGCGGCGGCCCGGTCGGGTGAAGTCACGTTGGCAAACCTACTCGCGGTGATTCCGCCGGCCGATACCCGCGCGGACCTGACTGACCAGCTGGCCAGCGCGTTTCGGGACAACACCGCGCTCTTCGACACCACCCGCGCCGCCGAACTCGCCGAACGGGCTGGCGTCTGGCCGTGGGGATTGGACAGCGGGGCGTTGGAGCGGTACGTCGATTACCACCGCACCGTCGGGAGGGCGGGCCGTGAACATCAGGGAAGCTCGGTTTACGGTACGCGTGGGGAAAGGACGGACCGTGGCAGATCCGGACTCGAATAAATTACCGGTGATCGCTTTGTGGAGCGTGCCACGATCGCGTTCGACCGCATTTCTGCGGATGATGATGGAATGGGATGGCCTGACGACGCTACATGAGCCTTTCTCTCGGAGGGCGAACTTCAACGAGACCACGGTGGCCGGTCGGGTGGTGCGCACCGAGGCCGATCTCATCGCCGCGATCCGGGAGTTGGCCAGCCACACCAGGGTCTTCTTCAAGGACACCACGGACTACGCCTGTCCCGGATTGCTTGCTGACCGGCGCTTCCTGCGGGAAGCGACCCACACCTTCATCATCCGGCACCCGCGCGACGTAATTCCCTCGCACTTCGCGCTGAACCCTGAACTCGGACGTGACGAAATCGGCTTCGCGCGGCTTCACGATCTTTACCTCGCTGTAGCGGATGCATCCGGCGTCGAGCCCTTAGTGGTGGATTCCGACGATCTCTTGGTACGGCCGGAGCAGACCATTCGAGCCTACTGTGAGCGGATCGGTCTGCCGTTTCACGCCGACCGACTTTCGTGGCAGCCGAAAATGCCCGAGGAATGGCGCAAGACCGAGCGCTGGCATCTCGACACAGGACAGACGAGCGGCTTCGTACGCACCCGGACCGTGTACGATATCACGGTGGACAACCACCCTCAACTGGCCGAATATTACTATTATCATTTGCCTTTTTATAAGTATCTGCACGAGCGTCGACTTTCCATCTGAAGCGCGGGAACGTGTGCACAGGAGTACGACAAGAGATCATGAGCACACGTGGACCACCGATCCAATCAGAGAGCAGAAAGGATTCGCCATGAAAAAACCCGACACCGCAATAAACGATAACATCGAGGATCGACTTGACGGAGCAAAGGATGTCCTCCTCGCTCCCATTCAAGGGCCGGACTCAAGACGTCAGCTACCGACCGAGCTGTTCACAAAAAGACCATTGCGATTCACAATGAAGTTCTTCATGGCTGCCCTGATCATCGCTGCGACATGGACCACAGTGATCACCGTGCAGCAATGGTGGATTACTGGCGCCTCGGTGATCGTCATGGGAATGATGTACGCACATCTTGTCACACTGCAACACGAATGCCTGCATGAGCACGCCTATCGTCGCCGATGGGTGAATCGTCTTGTTGGGTTCATATGCGGCTTATTCGTATTGAGCTCCTACTCGCACTTCAAGTACGAGCACCTCCGGCATCATGCATTCCTTGGAACCCCCAAGAACCAGGAGTTCTTCAACTATCGCTTCCATGATCTCGGCACACCGCTCGGCTTCGCGCTATGCGCATTTAACCTTGGACGCTACTTAAACGTCACAAAGGGTCTCGGACGGAGTTTAATCTGGCAGCTGGACCCTTCGGTGATCAAAACCCAATCGGCGAAAAAGATTCGAACGGAGTATGTCGCCTTTGCAATAATAATCCTCAGCACCGCGATAGTATCCATTGCAACCGCCAGTCCTCTCGTACTCCTTCTATGGGTGCTACCTGCCCTGTTGGTCGCCGAGCCGGCCCACTTCTTGATTGAGCTCCCAGAACACTTCGG
>DATEMN010000036.1:0-8662 GCA_035275565.1 Pseudonocardiaceae bacterium
CGCCTGGTGGATCCCCGGCGAGGAACCCCCGTCGGCCGAGGCGGCCGAGGCGATCCAGCGGGCCAACGCCGCGATCATGCCGACCGAGGTGGTCACCGGGCACGGGGTCGACGCCGCCTACTGGGTCGACGCCGGCGAGAAGGCGCACCTGCGGTGGGTCCGCCCGGAGCCGGAGGAACAGCTGCTTACCGCACTGGCCCGGCTGGCTGTCGGCGATGAACTGGATCTCGGCGAAGGCTCCCGCTATGCTGGCTCGTTCCGTGCGCACGGGGTGCTGGTGCCGGTCTGGGATCTCGACCGCGAGCAGCACGCCCGGGAGTGGGCGGCCCCCGCGGAGGCATTCGCTTCTCGCTTGGCGCAAGCACTGGCTTCGCTGGACGACGACCCGCTCACCGACCCCGAACGCCGCTCCCTACGCGTCCTCCACGCCCGTCAACTAACCCTCCGCTAGCTTTCGTCCCACAACCGCTGAGCTAGATCAGGGCGTAGCCGATGAAGGCGACGGCGTCAATCACGGTGTGCGCGGCGACGAGGACCCACAGGCGGTGCGTTCGCTGCCATATCTGACCGAACACGACCCCCATCACCAGATTCCCGACGAACCCGCCGAATCCCTGATAGAGGTGATAGGAGCCGCGGAGCACCGCGCTGGCCAGCACGGCCCGGCCCTCCCCAGACCCCAGTTGGCGCAGCCGGGTGATCAGGTACCCGACCACCAGCAACTCCTCGGCCACGGCGTTGGCCGCCGCCGCAGCGAGCAATACCGGAACGCGCCACCAGGTGTCGCCCAGCGCGGAAGGCACCACCGTCAGGTTGAGACCAGCCATGTGCGCCAGCAGGTACAGGCCCAACCCCGGCACGCCGATCACCGCGGCCAGCCCGACGCCAAGGCCGGCATCCCGACCAGGGGACCGGCGGTCCAGACCGAGGCTGCGCAGCGAGATCCCGCTGCGCCACAGCAGGTAGGCGCCCAGCCCACCCCAGGCCAGCAGCTGGATCACCCCGGTGAGCTGGTAGGCGAGATCCAGCAGTGCCACGTCTCGGACCGGGGCGTTGAGCGCTACCGATCGGTCCGCTAAGGACCCCGGGGCCAGCAAGGCGTCCAGCAGCGCCAGCAGACTGCGCACCCCGGACAGCCCCAGCGTCACCGCCAAGACCAGGACGACCTCGACGACCAGAGCGCGGCGCTGAGCGGGATCGGTGACCACCGCGGGGTGCTCCGGCCGCGGCGGGACCAACCATTCCCGCCAGCTGGCTCGCGCGCGCACGGCGCGACGCTATCCGGCTGCCCGCGGCCCCGCGTATCGTGGCCGCGTGTGGCGGTTCGCGCTGTCCCGGCGGTGGTGGGTCGGGCACCTACTGGTCGTGCTCTGCTGCGGGCTGTTCGTCGCGTTGGGGCGCTGGCAGTGGGACCGCGCCCAGTCACCTACGGGGGGCTGGCAGAACTTTGGTTACGCGCTGCAATGGCCGTTGCTCGCGGTAGTGCTCGTCGCAGCCTGGGCCCGGTTCCTGTGGCTGGAGCAGCATCGCATCGCCGAACCGGGCGGCCCCGCCCGGAGCCTGACCCCGCCTGCTACTCGACGACCGACACCGGAGGACGATTCCGACGATGAGCTCGCCGCGTACAACGCCTATCTCGTCCGGCTTGCCGAGCAGGACCGGCAGCCTTAGCCACCGGCTGATCGGCTATCGGATAGCCGCCTACGCCACCGGGGTGATGCTGCTCGTGCTCGTGGCGTCCATGGTGCTGCGCTACGGCTTCGCCGACGAGCGGCTCGTCTGGAGCGGGCCGGTGCACGGATTCCTCTACCTCGGTTATCTCGTCAGCACGGTGCTACTGGGCACCTCCGCGCGGTGGCGGCCGGGACGGATGGTGCTGGTGGCGCTGGCCGGTACGATCCCGCTGATGTCTTTCGTGGCCGAGCGCAGCGTGACCCGTGAGGTGCGGGCCGGCTTGGCGGAGCCGGGGTCGTCCCGGTGAGCCCCGGCGGGCGCCGGACACGCCGCTACTAAGGTGCCTCGGGTGTCCACGGTGCTGAATCTGCATGCCTCCGGTCCGCGCGGTGTCCCGCCCCTCCTTGCCAGGCTGGTCGATGACGCGGCGCTGTTTCCACCGTCGGTGACGAGCTTGGTCGACGTCGTTGCGACGCACCTCGCCGCCCGCCTCGAGCCCTACGCGGGGGTGATCGGCTTCCTGCTCTGCCCGATTTCCCGGCTCGGTGCGCTGGTCACTGCGCTGCGCAAGACACCTCCCGCGCAACCGGTGGCCTTGTCACTGGTGGCCAACACGGGGTTGGGAGGCCTGCCCAAAGCCATCTCCACCGCGTTGGACAACGGAAAGCTCCTGGATCTGAGGATGATCGAGGTGCCGGCACCGTCGGATGTGGACGCCAACTGGCTGGTCCAGCTCACCGAGTTCGTGCCCGATGACGTGGTTCGGGTGGTGGAGCCACGCCGCGGTCGGCCGGATTGGTTGGCCGGCGTGCGCTGCGTCGCCGAGGCCGGCTGCTGGCCCAAGCTGCGCTGCGGCGGCAAGTCCGCCGAGTCGTTCCCCAGCATCGACGAGGTCGCTGATTTTCTGGCCATCGCCGCTGGCACCGGCCAGCCGTTCAAAGCCACCGCCGGGTTGCACCATGCCGTCCGCCACTACGACGACCACACTGGGCTGACCCATCACGGGCTGCTCAACATGCTCGTCGGCACTGCCCGTGCGGTCACCGGCGGTGGTGTCCACGAGGCACTGCGGTGCACCGACGCGGCCGCGTTGGCTGCCGAGGCCGGCGCGCTATCCGAGGACTGCTCACGGATCGTGCGCGATGTGTTCGCCTGTTACGGATCAGCGTCGCTGACCGGGCCGGTGGCTGACCTGATCAGCCTGGGACTGCTCCCGAACCCCACCCCCCGGCAGGCGTCCCGGAACTGACCGCTTCTGGTGCACGGTGTGTCCGTCCCCCAGGCACCTCGTAGGCTCGTGCCATGCCCCTCACCTCTTATCTCGGACCCGAGGGCACCTTCGCCGAGCAGGCAGCTCGCGTGCTGACCCCCGGCGACGAGCTGCGTTCCGCGGTATCGGTGCACGCGGCGATCGCCGCATTGCGGGCCGGCGAGGTGGACGCGGCGTGCGTGCCGGTGGAGAACTCAATGGAGGGCTCCGTGCCGGCCACCCTCGATGCGATGGCGCAGGGCCAGCCGGTGCTGGCGGTGGCGGAGGCCGTGCTGCCGATCCGGTTCAGCGTGTTGGTGCGTCCGGGTACCGGCGTGGCCGACGTCCGCACCGTGGCCACCCACCCGCACGCCGCGGCTCAGGTCCGGGGGTGGATCGACACCCACCTGCCCGAAGCGGCGACGGTGCTGACCCCTTCCACGTCGGCGGCCGCAGTCGCGGTGCTCGACGGTCACGCTGACGCCGCGGTGTGCGCCCCTGCCGCGGCACGGCACTACCCGCTGGCCGAGTTGGCGACCGGGGTGCATGACCGCGACGACGCGGAGACCCGCTTCCTGCTGTTACGCCACCCTGGGGCGCTTCCGCCGGTCACCGGCGCGGACCGCACCTCGCTGGTCGCGGTAGCCGCCCACCGGCCAGGTGCGCTGCTCGAAGTGCTCGCCGAGTTCGCCCTGCGGGGGATCAACCTCACCCGAATCGAGTCCCGGCCGATCAGGGACCGGCGGTGGGAGTACCGGTTCTTCCTGGACTGTGAGGGGCATGTGGCCGACGACGCCGTCGGTGACGCGCTGGCGCAGCTGCACCGGCGGTGCGCGTCGGTGCGTTTCCTGGGCTCCTACCCGCGCACCTGCGGGTCGCATTCCGGTCCAGATCCCGCTGGGTTCGTCGCCGCCCAAGAGTGGCTCACCGCGGTGCGCGCCGGGCAGAGTGCATGACCGCCGACGTACGTCGTCCCGCGGAGGCGGCATGAGTACCGCGCTGCGTCTTGTGCTGGCCCGGCACGGGCAGACCACGGCCAATGCGGAGGGAATCCTGGATACCCGCCTGCCGGGGCACCCGCTGACCGAGCAGGGTCACCGGCAAGCCGCTGAGCTGGCCGCGCAGCTGGCCGGCGAATCCGTGGTTGCGGTCTACGCCAGCCGGGCACTGCGCGCCCAGCAGACCGCGGCACCCGTCGCGGCGTGGCACGGCGTGGCCGCGACGGTCCTCGACGGGGTGCACGAGGTGTTCATCGGTGATCTCGAGGGGCGCCAAGCGCCGGACGCTCATCGGATCCTGCACGAGATGTATCGCGCCTGGCACTGCGGCGACCTCGACCAGGCTCGACCCGGTGGTGAGTCAGGCAAGCAGGTGCTCGACCGTTACCTCGCCGATGTCGCGACGATCCGCGCGGCGCATCCCGGCGGCACCGCGGTGCTGGTCAGCCATGGCGCCGCGACCCGGCTGGCCATCGTCGCGTTAGCCGCCAACGTCGACGGTTCGTTCGCGGGCCCGCGCCTGCTGCCCAATGCCGCGACCGTGCTGCTGGAAGCCGACGGCGACGGCTGGCGCTGCCTGCGCTGGGACGACATCGACCTCGGTTAGCGGGTCGCTCTCCGGAAGCCCGTGGAGGTCGTCCCCGCAACCGCGATTCGGCTCCGAATGGTGCTGCGGGGGTGCGCTTGGAACGTTTGGCTAGGAAATGGCGAGTAGGGGGGTGGCCTGCTCGGTGAGCTGGCGGACGGCGGGGCGTCGCCGGTAGGGGGCGAGGTCGCTGACGAGCCGGGTCAGGTGCCCGACGCAGCGGGCGGAGTCGACCTCCCCGGTCAGGGTCTCCACCGCTCGGGTGGCTAGGGAGACGGCGTGGTCGACCTCGGGCCGGTCCTGCCGTAGGTAGGTCTGGGCCAGCAGGATGTGGCGCAGTGCGCCTTCGCGCGCGCAGCTGAGATCCTGCAGGTGCAGTGCGGTGCGCAGGTGCTGGCGAGCCCGTCCCCAGTCCTCCAGCCGCAGGTAGCAGAAGCCAGCCATAGCATGAGCTTGGGCTTCATCGAGCCAGTAGCACCAGCCCGGTTCCCCCGAGGAGGAGGGAGTGTCACCGAGCCGGTCGAAGGCGCTGTCGAGGGCGCGGCGGCAGTCGGTGGTCGCGCGGTCGCAGGCGTAGGCCTCGGCCGCGCGCAGATCGCAAATCGCGGCTACTCGGGGGGTGGCGCCGGGGTAGCCAGCTCGGGCGGTCTCGGCGAGGGTCGCCGACTCCCGGATCTGGCTCAGATCCTTGGCTTGCAAAGACATGGATCCCACCACGTTGGCGCCGAGTGCTCGGTCGCCGGCGGCGTGTGCGGCGTGCAGGGCGGCGATCCAGTACCGCTGGGCTTGGGGATGGTGTCCGCTGTCGAACGACAGCCAGCCTCCCAGGCGCATCAGCTCCCCGGCGGTGGCGTGCAGTCGCCGTCCCACGCTGTCGGTGTAGCGGCGCTGGTCGAGTAGACCCAGCACATGCCGCAGATTCGCGCGGACCAGGTGCAGCAGTGTCCCGCTGCCGAGTTGGTCGTCCATCCGGCGCAACCGGCCGACGATGTCATCGAGGTCATCGACCACCCCGGCCGGCAGTGGCAGACCGGAGCAGCGCGCCACGCCGGTGGCCGAGCGGGCGAGCAGCCACTCGTGGGCCGGTGCGCACGCCGTGGCACCCAGCAGCGTCAGCACGATCCGTCGGTCCATGTTTCCAGCGTCGGTGACCACCCGGGTCGCGTGCAAGCTGCCGGCCACCGTCCAGGGCAGGATCAGCCCGCTGATCGCTGAGACGGCCTCGACGTCGGTACCGCCCCAACCCAGATCGGCGGTGGTGACCGGGCGTTGTAGCTCATCGGTCAGCAGCGTGGTCGTGAGCGCGGGCCACGGAGAGCGCGGTTGGTCCCCGCGCAGCCACTTGTAAGGCGTCTTGGCGTGTATCCGCTCGTTGCGTCCGTGCAGGGCGGCGAAGCTGTTCAGCCGCCGGGCCAGCACCGTGGGCGTCCAGCCCAGCTCGGTGAGCACCCTGGCGAGCGTGCTGGTATTGGTCAAGTCCGTCATCCCCGTGTCCGTGATCGCAATCGGATAGTGGTGTCGCACCGTAACGCCGTGATCGGCAGCACGGAACCAGGACATGACTCGGGCACCGGAGCGCACCATGGGCACCGATTCCGCCGGACCGTCGAACCGGGTTTCCTTACCGACCATGAACGACAACCTGGCGGGTGCCCCATGAGTGTTCGGGACGAGACCTTTCGCGCGACGATGCGAGGCCGGACTCCGGAGGGTGAGTTCACCACCCTGATCATCACCCGGCAAGGCTTGGGCCACGCCGGTCGCGCATGGCTCACCTTCAACGGCGCCATCAAGACCACCGTCGTACTCACCGACCAGGAAGCGGAGCAGCTGGCCGGACTGCTCGGGGACGCATCACGCGCTCGGCGACCCCTGTGAGCGACGGCGCGCTCGCAGCGAGCCTGCCCGTCCCCGAGTCGCAGTCCGGCATCCCTTGACCCAGACGGTCGCCGGTCGAACACCCCGGCTGTTCCCGGCGGCTGGCCGTTCCTTTCGCCGACTGGACCGGCGAAAGGACCCCCTGGCCCCAGCTCCCGTGCCGGGGCCAGGGGAGCGATCAGGTGCCGGTGAGCAGCGCAGCGGCCTACTCGGTGAGTTGGTCCACCTCAGGCCGGTCTTGACGCAGGTAGGTGGTAGCCAGATCAAATGTGGCGGAGGTCGCCGTCACGAGCGTAGCTGGGGTCCTGCAGCCGCAGAGCGGTGTTGGAGGTGGTGGCGGGCTCGCCTCCAGTCCGCCATGTAAGTGGCAGGCGCCGGCGTAGGCGTGGGTACACTTGGACACTCTCGCCGACCGCAGCCCGCTGGTGACCGTCATGAACGGTCGCTTCCAGGTGTTGTCCGTCGGCACCGGCACCCCCGGCGGTGCCGAGCTGCTCGGCGATCCTCGTGCTGGTGTGCCTCTGCCCGTGGGGTTTCTATGATCACATGGCCAGTTCGTCTACCCCGGCATCAACTTGCCATCGCCAGGGAGGCGAAGCGCCAGGATCTTGGTTTTGTCCTTGACCGAGAGGGTGCCAACCACACCGTCTACAACCTCTACGGGCTCATGATCCCGGTCCCCCGACACCGCGAGATCGGCGAGGGTCTGACCGAGCAGATCTACCGCGAATGCCAGCCGAAGCTGGGGAAGGGTTGGTGGAGGCGATGAGTCTCTTCACTGCGCACGTTACCCGGGACGGCCGGTTCTGGTTGATCCATGTCCTCGAGATCGACCGGCACACTCAGGCCGGCACCTGCGCGAGATCGACACCATGGCCCGCGACCTCGTCGCTGTCATGACAAGCGAAGACCCCGCCGGTATCCAGATCACCATCGACATCCACACCCCGGACGTAGCAGCCGCCCACCTGGCCCGCGCCGCTGAGTTCCGCGAGGAGTCACACCGCGCACAGGCAGCCGCGGCGGCCGAGCTTCGGAAAGCGGCCGGGCGCGCGTCGACAGTGCGCGCAGCTCACCGAGCTGGCGCTCGTCCAAGGGACGGTCTACAGCCAAGAAATCGTAGTACTGGTACTCACTCACCGGCCGCTCCCACCCAGTGCATCTCCCGTAGCCGCATCCTGCGCACCCTCATCTCTCAGCCCTCTGCTGCTCCGCTCGCCGCGCCCGATCCGCGACCTTGGACAAGCTGGCGCCGCCCAGGGCTGAGACGGCATCGAGCTGAGCGCCCTGTGGAACCGTTAGGGCGCGCCGAGGATGTCCAGGGCCTGCTTGGCGCCGGGATGCAAGGGGACCGGGTTGGTGTCGCGGGCCTGCTGCAAGGTGATGCTCTCGGCGGCCGGGTTGACCGCGACGAGGTTGCTCTTGCGCTCGAAGAGGGTCCTGGTCAGCACGCACGCGGTGGCGTCATCCAGGCTGGCCGGCACGACCAGCAGGTTCGGCACCACGATGGTCGGCGTGTCGGTAGCGCCCGGGTAGGTTGAACCGGGGATCGTCGCGACGTCGTAGACCGGGTTGATCCCGCGCAACGCGCCCAGCACGGCGGAGGTGTCCAGCAACCGCACTTTGTCGCCGAGGCTGGTGAACAGGTCGGTGAGGTTGGGCGTGGGCAGCCCAGCGGAGAAGAACATGGCGTCGATCGTGCCGTCCTTCATCCCGTCCACGCTGGTCCCGACGTCGAGCCGCTGGGCAGCCAGGTCCGTGTCCGGATTCAGCCCGGCGGCCACCAGCATCCGGTTGGCGATCACCTCGGTGCCGGACTTCGGTGACCCGGTCGACACCCGTTTGCCGCGCAGGTCGGCCAGAGTGGTGACGTTCGAGCGGGCCACGACCTGGGTGAAGTTGGGGTAGAGCCGGGCCAGCGCCCTGATCGGCTGTGGGGTGCCGGCGAAGGACCCGGTTCCGTTGACCGCGTCGGCGGCGGTGTCGGCCAGCGAGAACGCCACCTGGTAGTTGCCGGCGACGACCTGCTGGATGTTCTGCACCGAGGCGCCGGTCTCGGCGGCGGTGGCCTTGAGCCTGCCGTTGGTGGCAGCGCTCACCGCTTCGGCGAGCGCCCCGCCCAGCACGTAGTAGACGCCACCGGTGTTGCCGGTGGCGATGCTGATCCGGTGGTCGGTGGTGATCTCGCATCCGGTGCCGCCACCCGGGGCGGCGCTCTGCCGGCGGCCACCGCAGGCCACTAAACTGATCACGGTCAGCGCGGCGAACAGCAACGCC
>DATEMN010000037.1:0-4615 GCA_035275565.1 Pseudonocardiaceae bacterium
CGACGCAACCGCGATTCGGCTCCGAATGGCACTCGGCGGGACACTCAAAACCGCCATTCGGCTCCGAATGGCGGGCGGGTCATGTGCGGCGCTTCACCCGGCGCGTTGGGGCGGGAGGCGACACACTGGAGGCCAAACCGAGCCCGGGGAGGACGTGACCGTGCACGCGACAGACCACGCCAGTTCAGCACCGCCGGACGACGAGCTAAGCAGGCTGCTCGCCGGCGCCCACCACGATCCGCACTCGGTGCTCGGACCGCACCCGCACTCCGACGGCACCGCGATCCGGGTGCTACGCCCGCACGCCGACGCGGTGACGGTGCTCGCCGACGGCACGGAGTACTCGCTGGAGCACAGCACTGCAGGTCTGTTTCACGGCGTGCTGCCCGGACCCCCCGGCGATTACCGGCTACGGGTGCACTACGGCGAGCACTCTGAGGTCGTCGACGACCCCTACCGCTGGCTGCCCACGCTGGGTGAGGTCGACCTGCACCTCATCGGGGAGGGCCGTCACGAGCGGCTGTGGGAAGCGCTCGGCGCGCACCTGCGGATTTACTCCACGCCCGGCGGCCCAGTGGGGGGAACCTCGTTCGCGGTCTGGGCGCCACATGCCCGGGGGGTGCGGGTGTGTGGAGACTTCGACGGTTGGTCCGGAGTCGCGACTCCGTTGCGCTCGTTGGGCTCGACCGGGGTGTGGGAGGTCTTCCTGCCCGGCGTCGGTGCCGGCACCCGCTACAAGTTCCGCCTGCTGGGCCCGGATGGGAGATGGCGGGAGAAGGCTGACCCGATGGCCCGCGCCACCGAAGTTCCGCCGAACACCGCCTCGGTGGTCGCTGCTCCGTCGACCTACGAGTGGGGCGACACCCAGTGGCTCACCGAGCGGGCGACGAGGCAGCCGGCGGCGGAACCGATGAGCATCTACGAGGTGCACCTGGGCTCCTGGAAGCAGGGCCTGGGCTATCGGGAGCTGGCCCACCAGCTGGTTGAGTACCTGACGACGACCGGGTTCACCCATGTCGAGCTGCTGCCGGTGGCTGAACATCCATTCGGTGGTTCCTGGGGTTACCAGGTCACCTCCTATTACGCGCCGACGTCCCGATTTGGCGCCTCGGACGACTTCCGCTACTTCGTCGATACGTTGCACGCCGCCGGGATCGGCGTGATCGTGGACTGGGTGCCCGCGCACTTCCCGCGTGACGAGTGGGCGTTGGCCCGCTTCGACGGCGTGCCCTGCTACGAACACGCCGATCCGCGACGCGGGGCGCACCCGGAGTGGGGCACGCTGATCTTCGATTTCGGGCGCAATGAGGTCCGCAACTTCCTGGTCGCCAATGCGCTGTACTGGCTCGAAGAGTTCCACCTCGACGGGCTCCGGGTGGACGCCGTGGCGTCAATGATCTACCTCGACTACTCCCGCCAGCCGGGCGAATGGCTGCCCAACATCCACGGTGGACGCGAGAACCTGGACGCGGTGGCATTCCTGCAGGAGATGAATGCCACCGTCTACAAGAGACACCCTGGCGTCGTGACCATCGCCGAGGAATCGACCGCCTGGCCCGGCGTCACCCGGCCCACCCATCTGGGCGGTCTGGGCTTCGGCATGAAGTGGAACATGGGGTGGATGCACGACACGCTCGACTACGTCGGCCACGATCCCGTGCACCGCGCCTACCACCACAACCAGCTGACCTTCTCGCTGATGTACGCCTGGAGCGAGAACTTCGTGCTGCCGCTGTCGCACGACGAGGTAGTGCACGGCAAGGGTGCGCTGTGGGCCCGGATGCCGGGTGACGACTGGAACAAGGCGGCCAACCTGCGGGTCCTGCTAGCCTACATGTGGGCACACCCCGGCAAGCAGCTGCTGTTCATGGGCGGTGAGTTCGGGCAGCCCGCGGAATGGGCCGAGAGCCGCTCGCTGGAGTGGTACCTGCCGCACCATCCGCTGCACGGTGGGCTGCTGCGGATGGTCGGCGACCTCAACGCCGTCTACCGATCACACCGCGCGCTCTACAGCCAGGACACCAGCCCAGCCGGCTTCGAGTGGATCGACGCCAACGACGCCGCTGGCAATGTGTTGAGCTTCCTGCGCTGGGGCGACGACGGATCGGTGCTGGCCTGCCTGGCGAACTTCGCCGGACACCCGCACGAAAGCTACCGGATCGGGCTACCCCATCCGGGACGCTGGCGCGAGATGCTCAACACCGACGCCGAAAGCTACGGCGGTTCCAACGTCGGAAATCTCGGCGAGGTCACCGCCGACGAGACACCCTGGCATGGGCGGCCCTACTCCGCGCTGCTCCGGCTACCACCAGCCGGTGCGCTCTGGCTCACCCCGGCAGCCCCTGAAGGCTCCTGAACCAGCCGGTATCCATTCCAGAGATCAGCGGTAGGCTTTTCGGGGCCGCGTCTACTGGGTACCTGATCGGTGGGGCGACAAGGTGGGTAAAGGAGTACCCGGTGATCAGGGCAGCGCAGCCCGGTCACCGGATGGTTTCGCCCGGGAATGGTCCCGCGTCATCGCCACCACCGTCTACGTACCGATGTCGCTTCCCGACATCCGGAGTTATCTGCAGGATCTCCTCGAGCGGCTGGTGGCCGCGCTCTCCGATCCTTCGGTGGACACCCAAGCCGCATCCGACGTCGGCGCCCGGCTGGTGGCCGCGGGGTTCACTGGCGAGCAGAGCCTGTCTCGGACGGTCGCGTTCCTCGGCCGGTCACTACCCGGTGCCGCCAGCAGTAGGGCAGTCGACCTGCGCTGCGGCCGGATCATCGAGCTACTCGGTGCCCTGGCGGCTGGCTACACGTGGGCGATGCGCGACCGGATCTTCACACAGCAAGAAGAGATCAAGCGGGCGTTGTCCTCAGCATGGCAAGACGTCGAGCGGAATCTGCGGGCCAGCGAGGCTCGATTCCGCGAGGTGTTCGACTCCTCCCCGGTGGGCATTGTGATCAGCGAGCCCGGCGGGCGGATCGTCCGGACCAACCCGTCGCTCAACGAGATCATCGGCTACCCCTCGGGTGAGCTGCTCGGACGCCGGCTGGCCGAGCTGTGTTCACCAGCTGACCGGGCCATGGTTCAGGAGCACTACCAGGACCTGCTGACCAGCCGGACTACGCGGTTCAGGGCTCGCTGCACGCTGCGCCGAGCGGATGGCGAGACCGCGTGGGTCTATCTGGCCGCCTCAGTCTTGCTCGACGCCGACCAGGCTCCCCAGTACCTCGCCACGATGGTCGACGACATCACCGACCTGCACCTGCTCGAGCAGCGCCTGAACCACCAAGCCCTGCATGACCTGCAGACTGGTCTGCCGAACCGGCAGTATTTCGTCACCCACCTGGAGAAAGTGCTCGGGCGGCTCGAACCGTCAGCCGTGATCACCTTGCTGCATCTTGATCTGGATGGTTTCTCGACGGTCAACGACGGGCTGGGACACCACGCTGGTGACCGTCTGCTGGATGTGGTGGCCAGGCGGCTGGAAAGCATGGTCGCCGACCAACAAGCCATGGTGGCCCGGCTGGGAACCGACGAGTACGCAATCCTCATCGAATCCGGGGATTCGAGACCGGACGTCGGCGCCTTGGTCGAGATCATCAACACCGAACTCGCTGAACCGTTCTACACCGACGGGATCGGGATGGCGGTTACCGCGACGATCGGCGTTGCGCAGCGCCGGGTCGGCGGGTCCACGCCTGAGGAGCTGATGCGCGCAGCTGGCGCCACCCTGCGCCGGCTGCGTGGCAGGGGCAAACGACAGTGGGATCTGTTCGACCCGGACATCGACGCCACCGAACGCACGGAGCTCCGGCTGGCCGCGACGATGCCCGGCGCCCTGGAGACTGGCGAGCTGGCAGTGACCTACCAGCCAGTAGTCACCTTGGACAACCGGCAGCTGGTTGGCATTGAGGCTGCCCTGAGCTGGCCGCATCCCGAACTCGGCGTGCTGTCGCACGAACAGTGCGTGCAGGCCGCGGAGCGGACCGGGATCGTGCATGCGGTCGGTCAGTGGCTGCTGCACACCGCAGCCGAGCAGGCCGTGTCTTGGCAGCAGCGAGTGACCGGCTGCATGCCGCCGGTCGTGATCAACCTCATGCCGTCCCAGGCACAGGATCCCGACCTGGTGGCGAGGGTCAGAGCGGTTCTGGACCAGACCGGCCTGGCCCCGGCTGACCTGGAGCTGCGGGCGCCAGCGGCAGCGATCCGCACGGTCAGTGGTGAACTCGCCGGCAAGGGTGGTGCGCACGCCGAGGACAATATGCGGGTGCTTGCCGAGTTGGGCGTGCGCGCTGGGCTCTACGACTTCGGTGGCGGCATCGGCGGCCTGCGCTGTCTGGCCGACCTCTCGGTGCGCGCGGTGCGAATCGCCCAACCGGTGTCTCAGCAGGTGGCCGACGACCCGTCCCGGATCCTGTCCCAGGCGGCGCAGGCGTTGGTGCACATCGTGCGCGCCGCCGGGATCGACGTGGTCGCCTTCCCGGTGGACAACAAGGAGCAGGCCGCGTGCTGGCCGTGGATAGGCGCCAACTGGGCGATCGGCGCCCTGTACGGCCGGCCAGGCCCGCCGGCCAGCCTCAAGTTGCGGCTGCGCCACCCGTGAGTGGCAATGCGAGCTGTAGC
>DATEMN010000038.1:0-2080 GCA_035275565.1 Pseudonocardiaceae bacterium
CGCCGACGTGATGTCGACGAACGTGATCTCGGCCAACCCGCAGGACTCCTTCGCCCGGCTCACCGCGATGCTGCGCAGCGCGGCGATCCGCGCCGTGCCGGTCATCGACGACGACGGCACCCTCAACGGTGTCGTCTCCGAGGCCGACCTGATGGCCGCCGTGGCCCACCCCTAGGAGAGCCCTGAACAACCCAGTATTTGGGGGTGCCTGTGTCGATCTCGGTCTTGACCGGCGCGTTGGTGTGTTGGGTGATCGTCGGCCGGAATGGCGGTCTCGGTGGAGCTGGTGGCGCCGCATATGGCTTACCACTGTGGGTACGGGGTTGCGGTGCTGGTCAGGCGGTGACCCAGTGTCCGGCGTGGCGGGTCAGGCCCAGCTGCAGCAGTCGGCGCAGGTTCAGTCCGGCGACGCGGTGGTGCAGCCACAGGTCGTTGAGCATGGTTCCGCGGAACCGTAGCCGTCGGTTGCCGCCGGCGACCAGCCAGGCGATGGAGCGTTCGACCATGGGCCGGTGCTGACGGTAGGTGGCCTGGAACTGGGGGTCCTGGGCGCGGCGGCGGTGCTCGCGCAGCAGGGCGTCGCGCGGGTGCAGCCGCAGCGTCCGACCGCTGCTGCTGGTGGTGCACCGAACGCGTAGCGGGCAGCCACGACACAGCACCCCGAAGCTCACGCTGCGGTTCGCGGTGATCGGGCGGGTGTGGCCGTTCGGGCAGGTGACGACGCCGGGCTGGTTACCGGTGGGTTCGACCACGGTGAAATCGTCGAGGGTGAACCCATTCTCGACCGCCGGGCGCAGCGGCCAGGGTTTGATGATCGGGGTGTACCCGCCATCGCGCAGGTCGGCCAGCGCGTCCCCGCTGCCGTAGGCCGAGTCCGCGAGCACCTCCGCACCCGGGTCGCCGGTCGGGTCGCTGTGGGTCGGGTCGCTGTGGGTCGGGTCGCTGTCGAGGAGCAGGGCGACCCCGACCGTGGCGTCGGAGTTGTCCGGGCCGGCGGCCGGGGTGAGGGTGGTGGCGGTGATGATCCCGGTGTCCGGCTCGACCACCACGTGCGCCTTGTAGCCGTCCTGGCGCCGCGAGCGGGTCTTGTGCGCGTGTCGCGCCTCGGGATCCACGGTAGAGATCACCCGGTCCGGGGCCACCCGCCGGGCGATGCGCCATCGCCCATCGCTGCCATCCGAGCCCTCGGCGGGCTCGACATCCTGGCCGGCGACCAGCGCCAGCAACGCCACCGCCTCAGCCGCCTTCACCCCGAGCTCCTGCTCGGGCAGGTGCCCGAGCAGTCGCAGCGCGTCGCCGACCAGGGTGTCGACCAACTCGGCGCGGGCGCTCTGATCGTCCCAGGCGATCCCCGGTTTCCCGGGCCGGGCGTAGTCATGGGCCCGGCACTGCTCGGCGATCACCGTATCCGCGCCGGGCACCTCCCGGGCCACCCGGCGGATCGCGGCGATCAACTGGGTGATGGTGTCCTGGGTGGCCACCGCGTCATCGAGCACTGTGGAATCCAGCGCGCGGCGGGTCTTGCCGCTCAGCACCCCGGTCTCGGCGACGACCTGGCGGACCACGTCGAAGATCCGGTTCGGCCGATCCGAGCGGGCCAGCCGCCGCCGCCAGTAGGTCAACGTGGTCGGGTGAAACCCCGCCGCGGTCACGGCCAGCCCGCACGCGGCCTTCCATCGCAGGTCGAACGTCACCGCCTCGGCGGCCTCGCTGTCCGACAGCCCGTGCAAGGTCTGCAACACGATCACCGAGGCCATCACCTCGGCCGGGATCGACGGCCGACCACCGACCTTGAACAGATCCGCGAACAACTCATCCGGGAACAGCTCCCGACGGTGCCCGGCCAGGAAAGCGAACACCCCACGCTCGGGCAGCAGATGCCCGGCCACCGATTCCACATCCAAGATCTCGCGCTGCGGATCAGCCCGTCCCTGCACCCACCGATCCTCCCAGTCCACATGATCAAAACCGGGCCGACACGGGCGTTTTTCAGGACCGTCCTAGGTCACGGTGAGGGGGTTGACTCGGCGGAGGAGGTCGACGGTTCGGCGTACCCCGTCGACGGGGTCGATGGTGGTGT
>DATEMN010000039.1:0-10952 GCA_035275565.1 Pseudonocardiaceae bacterium
TCTCCCCCGGCCAGCGCTGTCCGCTCGTCATAGTGTGCTCCGGGTTTACCGGTATGTCAAAGATTCATCCGGAGCGTTTCGCCCGGTGGCTCACGCGACGTGGCTATCTCTGTTTCAGCTTCGACTACCGTGGCTACGGCGAGAGCGAAGGACCCCGGTTCCGAGTGATTCTCGACGAACAAGTCCGTGATATCCGAAACGCTGTCGCCGTAGCCGCAGCATCGAAACTAGCCGACGCTAAAAACGTCTTTCTGCTCGGCTGGGCCATGGGCGGCGGGCTGGTCCTTGACGCGGCCCGCGAGCTAGACGGGGTCAGAGGAATCTGTGCCGTAAACGGCCTCTACGATGGACCTGGGTTCCAATACGCACACCGCGGCGAGGGCGGGCTCGCGGCGTTTCGTCGCCGTATCCGCGAGGAGCGGTTCAGGCGAGCCACGACAGGCATCGCTGAGTACGTTGACCCATTTGACATTTACCCCCTTGATGAGGTTACCAGGCGATACGTAACGGATTCTCTCGAGCCGGTCGAAGGTTACGAGGCGACGTTATGTTCGTTCGAGCTTGCAGAGTCGATGTTGAGGTGGTCGGTCTTACCGACCGCGCCGGATCTTCGACTTCCACTCTTCCTCGTACATGGGGATAGCAACAAGCTGCACCCAGCGGCGCAAGCTGCCGAACTTGGGGCTAAGTACGGTGGCCCTGTCGAAGTACTGTCGCTGGAAGGCGCGGGGCATACCGAGTGGATGCATGACGATGACCCACTTTTTGCTCGACTGTGCGATCGACTACACGGTTGGCTTCAGAAACAAATCTTCGCTAGCTAGCTCGAAGTTGTTGTGACTCCGGTATCTCTTTGTTTTTGGCAGTTAGGACGTGACCCGCTCCATTGCGCGGCGCGCGAAGGGCGGGGCGTGCTCGGGCCGCAAGCCCAAGCCGATCAGCCGGGCTGGGAAGTACGCCAGTCGCGGGAACCGCACGAACAGCTTGATCATTACCGCGGGTGGACCGTTGCGCTTACCCGCCATCACTGGGCGCATCACAGCCCGGTGCAGTAGCCGCTGCAGACCCTGCACCACCATGGTGGGCAGCAGGCGGCGCGACCGGATCTTCGCTAGGTCGGCCGGGGTCGGACGGCCCCGGCGAAGCGGCGCTGCCAGCAGCGTCGCCGCGGCGACGGCGTCCTGCACGGCCAGGTTGATGCCCACCCCGCCGACCGGTGACATGGCGTGCGCTGCGTCGCCGATGCAGAGCAGGCCGTCGATGTGCCATTGGCCCAGCAGGTTCAGCCGCACGTCGAGGAACTTGACGTCGTCCATCGTTTCCAGCTCGTGCACCCGGTCAGCGAACTCGGGACAGACCTCGGTCACGTTGGCGCGGAACGCCTCAATGCCTTCCTTGCGGAGGTCGGCGCCCTTCGGCGCGAGATAGGCGACTTGGAAGTAGCCGGTGCGCGGAAACGGCACGGCTAACCGGCGGTTGCGCATCCGCGGGGTGAGTATGCTGCCGCCTTCGTTGTCGTGGCGCGAAAGGCGGAACCACCAGGCGTCGAACGGGCAGTCGTACTCCTTGGGCTCCAGGCTCGCTTCGCGCCGGGCGAGCGACCAGCGGCCGTCGGCAGCGATGACCAGGTCCGCGCGGAGTTCGCCCTCGGTGCCCTCGGCCGTCTTGTAGCAGATCCCGGCGACCCGGCCGCCTTCGCGGATCAGGCCGGTCATCTCGGTGTTCATCCGCAGCGTGAAGGTCTTTTCTTTGGCGGCGCTGTCGGCGAGCAGGTCGAGGAAGTCCCACTGCGGCACCATCACGATGTAGGGGTGCGGCACCTTTAGCCGGGTCATGTCGGCCAGTGTCATCATGTCGCCGTCGTCGGTGGGGAACCCGGCCGCGGTGAGTTCGGTGTGCGGCACGGCGTCGAACTTCTCGCCCAGCCCCAGTTCGTCGAGCAGGGTCAGCGTCGACGGGTGCACCGTGTCGCCGCGGAAGTCCCGCAGGAAGTCGCGGTGCTTCTCCAGCACCGTCACCTCGACCCCGCCCCTGGCCAGCAGCAGCCCAGCCACCATGCCGGCCGGACCCCCACCGACGACCACGCAGCCCGTGCGTTCGGTCATCTCAACCATCTCCGTTTTCATCAAGCGTTGAATATGTTGAGGATGCACCTGTACCGGTCGGTGCGTCAAGCACTGTGGCGAGGGATACGTTGGTCAGGCCACGAGTGTGGGCCACGTGCCCGGGCTAGGGCTCCGCCGAGGCAACAGCGCCTGGCCAACGCCGTCAAGGATTGTTCACCAGGCCCGAAGGAGCTAGCTGGCAGGCGGTTTCTGGGGCAGGTGTGCCTGGGAGGACTCCGTGGCCGGTAGCGACGAGCTGGCCGTCGCAGGTCGCTGTTCGGGTTCATTCGCGTCGGACACCGCGCGGATTTCAGCCTTGAAGATCCGCATCGACTGACCCACCGAACGGGCCATCTGTGGCAGCTTGTTAGCCCCAAACAGCAGCATGAACATCACCGCCACGATCAACCAGTGCCACAGGCTGAACTCACCCATCGTTGCCTCCTGGTCAGCGCCGCACTCCGGCTGGCCCCCAACATACTCCCAGCGCGGCCACGATGAGCGTGGCGGAGATGAGGTGCTGGATGTCGAAGAGCCGGTGGTAGGCAACCGCGACGACCGCCAGCCCGCCCAGCACCGCGCCGACAGCCAGCCGTCGCCACCGCCCCGATGGCAGGCTCCAGGCGAGGGCGGCGGCGAGCGCCCAGCCGCCCGCGGACGAGCCGGCGTCCGGCGTTGCGGCCAGGTGCGCGGCCTGGGCGTTGCCCGCCACAGCGGCCAGCCCCAGACTGAGGAGGACAGGGACGGTGCTCAGCCAGTCACCACCGAAGAAGACCAATGGCATGATCCGGCTGCCCAGCCGCCACTCCGCCAGCGGCACCACCACCGCGAGCAGGAGCAGGTTGGACCACGCGAACCCGGGTGAGGTCTGCAACAGCGGCGCGGTGATCAGTCGCCAGAGTTGGCCGGTGGCCAGTTGGTGCCAGTCGAGGCCGAAGTGGCGCAGCAGATGCTCGTGCAGCTGCGGGTCGAGGGCGGTCGCGGACATGATCCACAGTTGCAGGGCGGCGAACGCGCCGGTCACCGGGAAGCGACGCAGCAACGCGGTGACGCTGCCGCGGAGGCCGCGCGGATCAGGCAGTTCACCGACCCGGACCACCGCGGCGGCCGCCTTCGGCAGATCGGTGTCGAAACGGTAGACGAGGTAGCGCGGCTCCCATCGGGGGTGCCACTTGTCCTTGTACGCCCGCAGTCCAGCGAAGTTGAATGCCGCGCCGCCGCGCTGGTAAAGCAACCTGATCACCTGTCCAGACAGGCCCGGCTGGTCGCCCGCGCCGGCCAGCGGCGCCAGCCCGAGATTCATCCCCTGGTAGCCGGCAGCCCGGGACCGCTCGAAGAGCGCCACGAGCAGCTGGTCCATCACCCCGTTGACCGCGTCGGGGCGGCGCCGCATGAGGTCGAACGACGCGTCCGGCGAGCGGTACGCGGGCAGCATGTTGGCGAACGCCTGGACACGGCCGGCGTCGTCGATGACCGCGACGACCGGTGTGCTGCGTAGATACGGCGGGTCGAAGCGGCCGAGGGTGAAGGTGCGCTCACGGTGCCCGCCGGCGGCGAGCCAGGCGTCGGAGACCGCGCGCAGTCCGGTGAGCGTCGCCTCGTCCACCGGGTGCGGCAGGTCGACCACCCGGTAGCCGGCCCGCTCGCAGCGGCGCAGCGCCGAACGCAAGCTCTTGTGCTCCCTGCCGTCGAGCCGGAACGGCGGCAGCTCGACGATCGCCTCTTCGCCGATCTTCAGCGCCTTCAGGCCGATGCCGGCGAGGACTTCCCGGCCGGCCGGGGTTACCTGGTGGAACACCGGCGTCCAGCCGTTGAGCGCGCAGAACTCCACGAACGCGTGGGCCGCCGCCTGGGTAGAGCCCTCCCGTCCGATCGGTTCGCCGAGCGCGACGGCGGTAGTGCCCACCACCACGTAGCCGACGAACGCCTCGCCGTCGGGCGCGAACAACCACGCCTTGTCCGCAAGCAGGTGGAAGTGCGCCAGCCCGGTAGCGGCGTACCGGTCGAGCAGATCGGCCACCCGGTTCCGGTCCCGGCCCTGACCGGGCCGCCCGACCACGGTCGCCACCAGCCAGGCCAGCCCGACAATCGCGACGAACAATGCTGCGGTGCGCACCGATTCGACGAACCAGTGGCCGTGGCGAGTCACCGGCTCCACGTCGATGGGCAGCAGGAAGAGCAGTTGGCCGGCATCGCGCAACGACGACCACACGGTGGTCGGGTGCCGGAACTGCGTGTCGAGCCAGTACAAGCCGGTAGCCGCGTAGGCGAACACGGTCACCAGCCCGCCGACCAGCACCGCGCTGCCCCGGCGGGTCAACGCTGGGTCGGACCGGGCCACGAACAACCGACGGGTGGCCAGCAGCGTGGCCAACACCACGAGCGCGGCCGCGGCGCCAAGCAGATCCTGCTGCTTGACGTGGTGGCCGGGCAGCGAGACGGCGGCGGCGAGCAGGGCCATCCACCAGGCGGCCCGTTTGCCGTGCACGAGGCCGCGTACCACCAGCAGCGCCGCGACGCCGGCCGCGAGCAGCACGTACCGGGCGCCCCCGATAGCGGCGACCGCGTAATCCACCCCGAGCGGCCCGGCCCGCAGCGGTGGCCGGCTGGTCGCCGCACTCATCACATCGACCGCACCCAGGATGGCGACCAGAGCGGCCGTGATCCGCCGGACCCACCACCCAGCGAGGCTGAGCGGCGTCAGCGCGACGGCGGTCACGCCACCACTCCAGCGACACGGTGACGCACCCACCACGCAACAGCGCCTCCGACCGCTGCAGGCAGCCAATAATCCCAGACCCGAAACAGCACCACCGTCGCGGCGGCCAGCCCCACCGGCACCCCGAACGAGACGAGCACCGCGGCCGTACCCAGCTCCACAAACCCCAGCCCGCCGGGCAGCACACCGACGATGCCGAACAGCGCTGATATCGCGTATGCCACCAGCGCCAGAACCGGCCGGTTGCCACCGCCCACCGCAGCCAGCGCCGCCCACAACATTGCCGCACCCAGCACGTCGATGCACGCCGCGTACGCCAGCGCCGGCAGCGCCGCGCCCGGCCGGCTGCGGACCAACGTGACGGCGTCGAAGAACTCGTCGGCGGTAGCCGTGTCGTACACCCGCGCCGACCGACGGCGCAGCCGGTCCCACGCGCGCGCGGGCAGCGTCCACAGCCGGCGTAGCAGGTCACGGTCGCGGAGCGCGGCGACGACAGCGCCGATCCGAACCGCAAGGAACACCAGGAAAACCCCAACCGCCACCAACTCACCGCGGGTCAGCCGGCCGTCCACCCACACCACCACCACAGCGGCACCGAGCGTGACCACGAACGCCACATCGGCAAGCGCCGCGGCAAGCACGTACGCCCCGGCCACCCGGCCGGCTGGCGTCCCGCGCCGACGGCCATCGAAGGCGAATAACGCGAGCCCGGCCAGACCGCCCGATTTCACCACCAGGTTGAGTGCCACCGCTCCGACGGCGACCGGTGCGAGCCGGATCGCTTCGGCATACCCGCCCACCCCGGTGAGCCGCCGGCAGGCCAGATACAGCAGCAACCACACGGTCCACCACAGCACGAGCACCAGCGTGCCCGTCAGCAGCCAGCCCCCCTGCGCGGCGGCCAGCGCCCGGCCGGCCGCTGGCAGCTCCGCCCGGTTGACCCAGACCAGGACACCAACCACCCCGAGGACAGCCAAGACCGCAGTGACCCTGACCCAGCGGTGAACCACCCGACCATCCTCGCAAACCTCGTCAGGGAAGCATGCCCCGAACGCCGGGGTCAGAGGACGACGTTGATCAGGCGGCCGGGCACCACGATCACCTTGCGGGGTTCCTCCCCGTTGATCAGCGCGGTGGCACGCACCTGCGCCAACGCTGCGGTACGCACCTCGTCTGGACTCGCTGAGGTGGGCACCACCACCCGGGAGCGGAGCTTGCCGTTGACCTGGATCGGGTACTCCACGGTGTCCTCGACCAGGTACCGCTCGTCAGCCTCGGGCATTGGTCCGTGCGCCAGTGACTGGTCATTGCCCAGCTTGGACCACAGTTCTTCGGCGATATGTGGCGCCACCGGCGCTAACAGCAGCACCATCGGCTCGGCCACGGACCGCGGTGCCCCCCCGGGGTACGCCTTGGTCACGTGGTTGTTCAGCTCGATGAGCTTGGCGATCGCAGTGTTCAGCCGCAGCGTCGCGTAGTCCTCCCGGATCCCGGTGATGGCACGGTGTAACGCCCGCAGCGTCTCGATGTCGGGTTGGGTGTCGGTCACCCGCAGCTCGCCGGTGGTCTCGTCGACCAGGGTGCGCCACAGCCGTTGCAAGAACCGGTGCGCTCCGACGACGTCCTTGGTCGCCCACGGCCGCGAGACGTCCAGCGGTCCCATCGACATCTCGTACACCCGCAGGGTGTCGGCGCCGTAGGTGTCGCTCATCTCGTCCGGGGACACGGTATTGCGCAGGCTCTTACCCATCTTCCCGTATTCGCGGTTCACCGGTTCACCGTGGTAGAGGTAGCGCCCGTGGTCGGACTTGACGACCTCCTCGGCGGGGACGTAGCGGCCCCGCGCATCGGTATAGGCATAAGCCTGGATATAGCCCTGGGTGAACAGCCGCCGATAGGGCTCCTCCGAGGAAACGTGCCCCAGATCGTGCAGCACCTTGTGCCAGAACCGGGCGTAGAGCAGGTGCAGGACCGCGTGCTCGACCCCGCCGACGTAGAGGTCGAGGCCACCGGGGTCGTCCAGGCCGTGCAGCGCCGGGCGTGGGCCCATCCAGTAACGCTCGTTGACCGGGTCGCACATCGCGTCGTCGTTGCGCGGGTCGATGTAGCGCAGCTGGTACCAGCAGGATCCGGCCCATTGCGGCATCACGTTGGTGTCGCGGACGTAGCGCATCGGGCCCGCCCCCAAATCGAGTTCCACCTCGACCCAGTCCCGCGCCTTGGCCAGCGGTGGGGCCGGCTCGGTGTTCGGGTCATCCGGGTCGAAGGTGGTTGGGGAGTAGTCCGCCACGTCCGGCAGTTCGACCGGCAGAAATCGCTCGAGCAGTGGGATCGGGTGGCGTAGGTCCGGTTCACCGTCCGCGCCGACGGCGTAAACGATCGGGAACGGCTCGCCCCAATACCGCTGCCTGGCGAAAAGCCAGTCCCGCAGCTTGTACTGCACGGTGCCCTCGCCATAACCGCGCTCGGTGAGCCATTCGGTAATCGCTTTTTTGGCATCGTCGACGGCCAGGCCATCCAGGCTCACCTCGTCGTTGGCGGAGTTCATCGCGACGCCGGCACCGGCGTAGGCGTTCTGCTCGACGTCACCGCCCGAGATCACCTCGACGATCGGGAGGTCGAACTCGCGGGCGAACTCCCAGTCGCGCTGGTCGTGCCCGGGAACCGCCATGATCGCGCCGGTGCCGTATCCCATCAGCACGTAGTCGGCGACGAAGACAGGGATCTGCTGGCCATTCACCGGGTTCGTCGCATACGCCCCGGTGAACACCCCGGTTTTCGCCCGGCTCTCCTGCCGCTCCAGGTCACTACGCCGCGAGACGGCCTGCCGGTAGGCCGCAACGGCCTCGACGGGGGTGGCCGCGCCGCCCGTCCACCGCGGGTTCAGGTCGGATTCCCAGGTCTTGGCGGTGATCGCCGAAACCAACGGATGCTCGGGGGCCAGCACCATGTAGGTAGCGCCGAAGAGCGTGTCCGGACGGGTGGTGAACACGTCGATGGTGGCCTGCCCGCCGATCGCGGTCTGCACCGGGAACCGGACCTGGGCACCGTGTGACCGCCCGATCCAGTTGCGCTGCATAGTCTTGATCTTGTCCGGCCAGTCCAGCCGGTCCAGGTCATCAAGCAGCCGGTCGGCATAGGCGGTGATCCGCATCATCCACTGCCGCAGGTTGCGCCGGAACACCGGGAAATTGCCGCGGTCACTGCGGCCGTCGGCGGTGACCTCTTCGTTAGCCAGCACGGTGCCCAGCCCCGGGCACCAGTTCACCGGTGCCTCGGACAGGTAGACCAGCCGGTGCGAGTCGATGATCCCCTGCTGCTCGGCACCGGTCAGCTCACCCCAGGACCGACCATCCGGGGTAGGCCGGGTGCCCTGCGCGTACTCGGTCTCCAGCTCGAGGATCGGGCGGGCCCGGCACGCCTCGGTGTCATACCACGCGTTGTAGATCTGCAGGAAGATCCACTGGGTCCACCGGTAGTACGAGACGTCGGTGGTGGCGATCCGACGGCGCTCGTCGTGACCCAGCCCCAACCGGCGGATCTGCGCCAAATAGCGCTCGATATTTGCCTCGGTGGTGCTCCGTGGGTGGGTGCCAGTCTGGGCCGCGTACTGCTCGGCAGGCAACCCGAACGCGTCGAAACCCATGGTATGCAGCACGTTGTGCCCGGTCATCCGCTGGTAGCGGGCGAAGACATCGGTGCCGATGTAGCCCAGCGGGTGCCCGACATGCAGCCCCGATCCGGACGGGTAAGGGAACATGTCCTGCACGAAAAGCTTGTCGTCAGGCACCGCGGCGCCATCGGCTGGCCGCAGCGACCCGACCGGGTTGGGCGCGTGGAAGGTTCCCCGCTCAGTCCAGCGGCGCTGCCAGCGTTGCTCGATCTCGCCGGCTAGGGCCGCGGTGTAGCGGTGCGGGGGGACATCCCCGACGTCGGTACCACTCATGATCGTCCTTTCGAGCTCGGCTCTCTGATCATTCGACATCCCCAGGAAACAGAAATCCCCCCAGGGCAATGAGGCCATGAGGGGGTCGCCGCGCTGACTGTCCGCTAGTCAGCGCGGCCTGGGAAGGAGCAGGCGGGCCGTGCTCACACCATCTATAGTAGCGGGCCGGCCAACTGGACTTCCGGCGCCGGTATCCTGGCCGTCGTGCCTGCCTCCGCTCTGCTCGGTGTGGTGCTGCTGGTTGCTGGCGGCGCACTGTTCACCGTCGGTCTGCTCGGCTGGTGGCAACGGCTGCCCCGCAACCGCTTCGCTGGTGTCCGCACTCCAGCGACGCTGCGCTCGGAGGCTGCCTTCATCGCGGCCAATCGAGTGGCTGCCCCACCGATGCTCGCGGCTGGCGCGATCTGCGTCGCTGGCGGGGTGCTGGCCTTCGGGACGGGTGGTCCGGCGCTCGCGGTGATCGTCGCGGTGACCGGCATCGGCGCAGTCGGACTGCTGCTCGCTGGCGGCCTCCTGGGTCATCGCGTGGGCGCAGCGGTACTACCCCCGGAAACCAGCTGTAGCGGATGCGTCTGCGGCGCTGGAGGCTACTGCGGCGCAGACACGGATGGTGCCGGTCCGGGCGCGGGCGTGAAAAGCCAAACCACCAACTGGCGCAACCAGGTCAGCAACATCTCCAGCTAACCGACAGCGGGCGGTCCTGGCCTCACCAGCCCCAGCTGCCTGGTTCACCCTTGAACGGGCCGACGACGTCGGGGGTGATCCAGCCGCCGTAGAAGTCGCCGGGCTGGGGGATCACCTGGTCGCCGTCGAGGGTCACCTCGTCGAACCGGCTGGCGTAGACCGCGACCCGGTCGGTCAGTTGCGGGTAGCGCAGGTCGGGCTGTGGGTACCACCACCCGACCTGGCGCAACGGCGCGACGCCGGGCATCTCGAGGTCGATATAGGACGCCTCACCTTTCCACTCACACATCGTCAGGCGCGACGAAGCGAGCAGCGGCACCCGGAACTCGGACCGCGGCAGGTAGTACGTCGGCGGATGAGACGTCTCCAGGACCCGCACCACGTCATCGGTGTCGAGGACGAGCGTCCCGCCGTGCACGATCCGGGCGCGGCAGCGCACCCGTTCAGCCCGGGGCGGGCGCGGGTAATCCCAGACCGACTCCTGACCTGGGCCGGGTTCCTCGCGCGGCACATCACCAGGAGGCTGCGTGGGCCGCTTCGACCGCGAGAACCAGCCCCCCATCAGTTCAGCACCGGGTAACTGGTCAGCAGTGTCAGCACGTCGTCCACCTCGACATCGTCTCGCATCTCGCCCCGGTACCGGCACCTACTTGGCGCCGAACACACACGCCACCGTTAGCCTGCATGGTCGTGACCTCGTCGCCGGCCGTTGTCCTCGCTGGCCGGGCCGACCGGTTAGGGGTCCGCCGACTGCTGAGCACCCGCGGCTTCGGCTGGTTGCTGGCGTCGCGCTTCGCCGCGCAGTGGGGTGACGGGGTGTTCCAGGCCGGATTGGGCGGCGCTGTGCTGTTCAACCCGGAGCGCCACGCCGACCCGATTGCTGTGGCGGCCGGGCTCGCCGTGCTGCTGCTGCCGTACTCGCTGGTGGGGCCGTTCGCCGGGGCGTTGCTGGACCGCTGGGACCGTCGGCGGGTCCTGGTCATCGCGAATTTGCTGCGCGTGGTGCCGATCGTGCTGGTGGCGCTCGCCGTCGGGACCGGGGTGGCTGGGGTGCCGTTGTACGTCGGAGCGTTACTGGTCACCGGGGTGAGCCGGTTCGTGCTGGCGGGGCTGTCCGCGGGGTTGCCGCATGTGGTGCCACGCAGACATCTAATAGAAGCCAACGCGCTGGCCGCCACTGCCGGCGCGGCGGTCACCGTCTTCGGCGGGATCTGCGCCGTCGGGCTGCGCGGCGTGCTCGGTTCGGGCGATGCCGGATCGGCCTGGGTGACCGCGGGGGCGATGGTGGGCTCGCTGGTCGCGGCGGCTGCTGTAGCCGGTCTGCGCCGCGGTCAGCTCGGACCGGACTTCACCGACGAGCCCAGCGTGACGGCCCGTGCGGTGGCCAGTGGCTTGCGTGACGGCTTCGCCGCGGCAGTCCAGGTACCCAGCGTCGCCGCGGGTTTGGTGGCGCTGCTCGCGCACCGGCTCTCGTTCGGCATCACGACCCTGGTGGTGC
>DATEMN010000040.1:0-4788 GCA_035275565.1 Pseudonocardiaceae bacterium
CTGCGGACTCCTCCGCCCGGCTTGCGCTGCTCGGGCGGGCCGATCCGGCCGAGGACCTCGAGCTTGCGGCCAACCTGTCCCGGATGGATTCCGCGGGCTTGCGTTACCACTACGAGCGCGCGGACGTCACCTCCGCCGAGCAGGTCGCTGCGGCGCTGCACCGGATCAGGGCCGACCTCGGCTCGGTGACCGCGTTGCTGCACGGTGCGGGCCGCAACGAGCCGACCGCGCTGGCCGGCCTCGACGCGGAGGCGTTCCGACGGACGCTGGCGCCGAAGGTCGACGGCTTGCGCACGGTGCTCAATGCGGTGGACCCGGACCGGATCAAGCTGCTGATCACTTTCGGTAGCATCATCGGCCGCGCCGGCCTGCGCGGAGAGGCGCACTACGCCACCGCGAACGACTGGATGACCGAGCTGACCGTGCAGTTTCAGCGGGAACACCCGCAGGCGCGGGCACTGGCGCTGGAGTGGTCGGTGTGGTCGGGCGCGGGTATGGGCGAGCGGCTCGGCGTCATCGAGGCGCTGCTGCGCGACGGCATCACTCCGATCTCCACCGAGGATGGCATCGCCGTGCTCCGGAAGGTGCTCGCCGATCCCTCGGTTGGACCCGTGGTGGTGGTCAGCGGCCGGGTCGCCGGCCTGCCGACGCTGGCCCTGCAGCGCCGCGAGCTGCCGCTGACCCGGTTCGTCGAGCAGGTGGTAGTGGATTACCCGGGCATCGAGCTGATCACCGAGGCCGATCTGTCCAGCGGCAGCGACCCCTACCTCGATGATCACCTACTCGAGGGCGACCTGCTGTTCCCCGCCGTGCTGGGGATGGAGGCGATGACCCAGGTTGCAGCCGCGCTGACCGGCCACCGAGGCTCGCCGGTACTGGAGAACGTCGAGTTCCTCCGGCCGATCGTGGTCCGGCCCGGCGAAGCCACCAAGGTGCGCCTGGCGGCCCTGGTACGTGACGTCGAGACGGTGGACGTGGTCATCCGCAGTGCGCAGACGGGGTTCGGCGCAGACCACTTCCGGGCCCGGTTGCGGCTGGGGTGTCCGGCCGTGGACGACGGGCGGGCGGTGCGCGAGCTGGCCCATCCGGAGCTGCCGCCCGTGCAGGTCGATCCAGTCACCGAGCTCTACGGCGAGGTTCTCTTCCAGGGCAAGCGGTTCCAGCGGGTACTGGCCTACCGTAGGGCCAGCGCCCGGCGCGCGATCGCGGAGCTGTCCACCAGCTCGCCCGCCCCGTGGTTCGCCGCGTTCCTGCCGCAGGATCTGCTGCTGGCAGACCCCGGCACCCGCGACGCGGTGATGCACGCAATCCAGTGCTGCGTCCCGGACGCCACGCTGCTGCCGCAGCGCATCGAACGGCTGCACCTGGCGGCTCGGGCCGACGAGGACACCGAGTACGTGGTGATGGATGCTCGTGAGCGGTCTCAGGACGGCGACAGCTATGTCTATGACGTGGACGTGTTCGACTCGTCGGAAGTCCTCGTAGAACGCTGGGAGGGCCTGACCCTGCGCGCCGTGCGGACTCGGGCCGGCGCGGGACCGTGGGTGCCCGCGTTGCTCGGTTCCTATCTCGAGCGTTCTCTGGAACGGGTGCTCGGTGGCAGCCGCGCAGTGGTCGTGGAGCCCGATCCGGTGCCCGGTGAGCCGGGCACCACCCCGGATCGGCGGGTCCGGACCGAGCTGGCCGCCAGCCGGGCGCTGGGCCGTCCCGCGCGGTTGAGCTACCGCCCGGACGGCAAGCCCGAGGCGGACGGCGTCTCGGTGTCTGTATCACACGGCGCGGGCCTGACTCTGGTCGTGGCCGGTTCCGGGCGGATTGGCTGCGACGTCGAGCCCGCGGTCGAGCGCGGCGACCAGGAGTGGGCCGCGCAGCTCGGCGCGGCCCAGCTGCCCGTGTGCGCCTTACTCGTGAGCGAGGCGGGCGACACTCCGGCGGTGGCCGCCACCAGGATCTGGGGCGCACTGGAGTGTTTGCGCAAGAGCGGCGCGACGGCGCAGGCGCTCACCCTCGACCGGGTGTACCCCGACGGCTGGGTGGTGCTCTCCTCCGGCGACGCCACCATCGCCACCTGGGTGACCACCGTCAACCAGCGACCCGACCCGGTGGTCTTCGTCGTGCTGGCAGGAAAGGAACGCTGACATGGCCCAGTACTTCGAGATCCGCCACACGGTGGGGTTCGAGGAGACCAATTTGGTCGGCAACGTCTACTACGTGAACTACCTGCGCTGGCAGGGCCGCTGCCGGGAGATGTTCCTCAAAGAGAAGGCCCCGACAGTGCTCGCCGACCTGCAGGACGATTTGAAGCTGTTCACCCTCAAGGTCGAGTGCGAGTTCTTCATCGAGGTCACCGCGTTCGACGAGCTGTCGGTGCGGATGCGGCTGGACGAGCTGACCCAGACCCAGATTCAGTTCAGCTTCGACTACGTGCGGCTGAGCGGCGAGCAGGAGCAGCTGGTGGCCAGGGGCACGCAGCGGATTGCCTGCATGCGGGGGCCGAACACGGAGACGGTGCCGTCCCGGGTACCGGCGGAGCTGCGCAAGGCACTCGCGCCCTACGCAGGCCCGTTGGTCTCGGCAAGGGTATTGCCGGCTGATGTCGCATAGCCGGTTGGAGAACGACGTGATCGACAAAGGGGCGGCCGCCCGGTGGGCGGCTGTGCAAGAACTGGCCGCTCCCGCGGTCCCGGGTGGACTGGAGCGGGTCTCGGATCCGACTCGGGACACCAAGCCGGACGACGCACCCCAAACCTCGCTGCGCGAGGTAATGGCGCAGTTCGCTACCGGCGTCACCGTGATCACCGCCGGTGGCGAGCATGGCCATGGCATGACGGCCAACGCATTCACCTCGGTGTCGCTGGCCCCGCCGTTGGTGCTGTGCTGTGTGGCCCGCACCGCTCGGATGCACCGGGCGATCCAGTCCGCGGGCAGCTTCGCGGTGTCCGTCCTGAGCGGCGGCCAGGAGGCGCTGGCCCGCTACTTCGCCGACCGGCAGCGACCGCTAGGTCCGGCGCAGTTCAATTCGGTCGACTGGGTGGCGGGGCGCTGGACGGGCGCGCCGCTGCTCTCCGGTGCGCTGGCGTGGTTGGAGTGCGCGCTGGTTAAGTCCTACGACGGTGGTGACCACACGATCTTCCTCGGTTCCGTGCTGAGCACGCACTGCGGTGTGCAGGGGGAGGCGCTGCTGTTCTTCAGCGGCAGCTTCTCTTCGTGCCGCCTTTATGCAGCGCGTGATCCGACCGATCGAGACGGTGCGGTGGTTGCACCGTCTCGGCCACCTGTCTGACCAGCAGGTGGGCAGCTGGCCACACGCCGCGCGGCCGACCGCACACACGGAGATGACGACGGTGCGCCGCTGAGCGATGCTGGATTCCGCTGGAGAGTGTCGTTTTCTTCCCTGATCCCAACATTTGCCCACATTACTCGCGAAAGGACAGTCTCGTGTCCGATCTGCAAGACGTGATCTCGGATCTGACGGCCGACGGCGACGAGGTCGAACAGTTGGTCGCTGGCCTCGACGCCGACCAGTGGGCACTGCCGACGCCCGCCCCCGGGTGGTCGATCGCCCATCAGATCGCCCACCTGGCCTCGACGTTTCGGCTCGCCGGGCTCGCTGCGTCCGACCCGGCCGCGTTCGGGGCGCTGACCTCGCGACTGAGCGTCAACTTCGCCGCTAATGTCAATGCCGCGCTCGCGGAGTACCTGGCCGATCCCCCTGAGGTGCTGCTTACCCGGTGGCGCACCGAGCGTGAGACCGCGATCAAGGCGATCGCCGCGGTGCCGCCCACCGAGGTGGTGCCGTGGCTGGTCCGCCCGCTGCCGCCGGCGATCCTGGCGGCCGCGGGAATGATGGAGCTGTTCGGGCACGGCCAGGACATCGCCGACACGCTGCGCGTGCGCCGGGAGCGCACCGACCGCCTGCGGCACGTGGTCGCGTTCGGTGTGCGCACCTGGGACTTCGGCTACCAGTCGCGGAACCTGACCCCGCCGGAGGAGGAGTTCCGCTTCGAGATCACCGCTCCGTCCGGAGCTGTGTGGGAGTTCGGCCCCGCCGATGCGCCGCAGCGGATCAGCGGACCTGCCGAGGACTTCTGTCTGCTGGTAACCAGGCGCAGGCACCCGGCCGATCTTGCGGTCACCGCGTCGGGCGCCCAAGCGCAGCAGTGGTTGGAGATCGCCCAAGCCTACCGAGGTCCGGCGGGCGAGGGTCGCAAACCCGGCCAGTTCGCGGCCTCACCCGGCTAGGCGACACGCTTGGCTGGACCGACGATCACGCAGATCGCGGTGATGGGCGCGGTGAACGTGCTGTTCCGCACGATCGCCCGGAGCGATGTGACGATTTCAGGGAGGACATTGATGGCCATTCCGACTGAGCCGATCGGCAGCATCCCTCGACCCCAGTACCTGCTGGATGCGATGGTGGATTTCGCGGCGGGAAAGATCGACGAGGCGGGCCTGAATGCCCGGTCCGATCAGGCACTGGCGGATACCATCGAACGGTTCGAGGCCACCGGTTCCCCGGTTGTGACCGATGGTGAGCAGACCAAGCCGAGCTTTGCGACTTATCCACTGCAGGGCATCAACGGGCTCGCGCCTGACGGGGTGGTCATCCCGTTCGCTGATGGGCATACCCGGCAACTGCCCCAGTTGACCGGCGGTCCCTTCCGGTACGGCACGTTCGCGGTGTCCTACCTGGCCAAGGCCACGAGCCACACCAGCCGTCCGGTCAAGCAGCCGGTGATCGCCCCCTCCGCGCTGAGCCTGCTGTACCCGGCCGGGGAGATCGAAGGC
>DATEMN010000041.1:0-4159 GCA_035275565.1 Pseudonocardiaceae bacterium
CTACCTTCCCTCCCGGGCCACTGCGGTCACCCTGCCCACGCCCCACGGACCGATCCAGGTCATCGGTGCCTACGTCCCCTCCCGCGATGCCAGCGCCGAGAAAACCGCGCGGAAAAGGAAGTGGCTGGCCGCCTGCAGCGCCGCCCTGGCTAATTGCACACCCTCCCAGCCCACGATGTTTCTCGGCGATCTCAACGTCCTGGAACCCGACCACCAGCCCCACTACAGGTTCTTCGCGCCATTCGAATACGACTTTTACTGCCACCTCACCGACGACTGCGGCCTCATCGATACCTTCCGAGCCCTGCACCCCGAGAAAATCGAGCACAGCTGGGTCGGCCGCACTGGTGACGGCTACCGCTACGACCACGTCCATTGCACCGCCGACCTCGCCGCCACGCTGGTGTCCTGCGACTACCTCGACCAGACCTGCGACGACCGACTCAGTGACCACTCCGCGTTGTCGGTGCGCCTGGCCATCGAGCCAAGCCCACCGCTGATAACCTCCGCGCCGGCCACCGCCAGCGCCCCGCCAACCCTGTTCTAACCACGCAGCGCACCCGACGCGCGCCACCGGCGGCCACCACACGCCGTCAACGCCGTTGAGGAGTGCCCACCCGGATGCCCGCGACCCCCACCGAAGCGCCCACACTCCGGATCGGCGCCCGGGTACTGCTACTCGACCAACACGACCGCGTACTGCTCATCCACGCCAAAGACCCCCACGAACCCAACCACCACTGGTGGGAGCTGCCCGGCGGCGGAGTTGACCCCGACGAGGCCCTACCCGACACCGCCCGCCGCGAACTCGCCGAGGAAACCGGCATCGTCCTCGACCACCTCGGACCCCACCTCTGGGACCGCGAGACCCGCTTTCACTATCGTGGCGCGCACCGTTCATTCCGGACACGATTTGGGTAGACGACGGCTCCGGTGACACGCTCGTCACGTTGTCCAAGCACACCGACCCGAACGGCTGGCACGCCGTGGTGTCCGCGAACGCACCCGTCGTGACACAGGTCAACTTCGGTGAAGTGCAACCCGGCCAAAAAGGCAGCATTCCGTCCAGCTCATGTAGCCAGCCCAGCATCGTCGCGGACATGCTGGACGCCCTCGACGTGCAGCCAGGGCAGTCCGTGCTGGAGATCGGCACCGGAACGGCTGGAATGCCGCACTGCTGTCATACCGAGTCGGCGAGCACGGACGTGTGGTCACGATCGAAGTGGATCCGCGCCTCGCGCAGGATGCACGACGCGCTCTCACCAACGCCGGGCACGACCCGCTCGTAATCACGGCAGACGGCACAGCCGGGTACCCGGCCAGCGCTCCGTACGACCGGGTGATCTCCACCGCATCGATCCGCGAGGTCGTGCCCCGCTCCTGGCTCGACCAGCTCCGGCCCACCGGCCAGTTAGTGACCCTCTGGGGAACGGACTGGTCCAACGGGGTCATGCTGACCCTCAACCTAGCCGAGAACGGCGCCACCACCGGCAGGTTCTCCGGCGATCTCGCCTTCATGCGCCTCCAAGGCAGCGCCGCGCACTGCACTGCTGGGAGCCCACCCGAGGCGATATCGAGCGCGCGGAGATCAGCACGACACCATGCCGCGGCAGCGATCTGGACCGCATGCTGAACCCGGACAAGGGCACCTTCGCTGGAGTTGGACGACGGTGCAACCAAGTCCTGGGCACAGCTCGACGCCAATCTCACCGACCCGGCCCCCTTCACCGTGCGCCAGCTCGGGCCGCGCAACCTATGGGACGAGACCGAGGCCGCCTACGACTGGTGGCACGAACACGGCGAACCAGGACTCGATCGGTTCGGCTTCCAGATCCGTGACAGACAACAATGGGTGTGGCTTAATGAGCCCGACAACCTGGTCCGGGTGCTGACCTGACAGGTCCGCCCGCCGACACTCCGACGACCAGATCCCTGGGATCCGCGGTTAGCCGTTGTCCCGACGGCGACAACAGCCGCTCCTGAGTTCCCGAACTCAACAGCAGAGCTGTCAAGCAGTCTCGGGCAGCAGTTTTTCTCTGCCCGGCAGGCGACCAATGCCGTAACTGTATGCGATGATCTGTGGGCTGTAGGGTGACGATGCCTTGTCAGTCATGTCGGTGGTCCGGTGCGGGGAGGTGTTATGGCCCGAGTCTTCATCAGTCATTCAAGCAAGAACACCGAACTCGCTGCTGACGTGCGAGGCTGGCTGAAAACGGACGGCCATGACGTTTTTCTCGATGACGACCAACATGACGGGATCAAAGGCGGAAACCCGTGGGAGGAGCGGCTATATGAGGGACTGAGATGGGCTGATGCCGTTGTTTGCCTCGTCACCAGTGACTACGTGATATCTCAGTGGTGTTTTGGTGAGATCGTCGCTGCAAAGACCCTCGGCAGCAGGCTCGTGCCACTGGCAGCCGAGGAGGGGCTACGCCATCCACTGCTGAACGATCTCCAGCACATCGCTTATCACAGTGCGCAGGCGCAGGACCGGATCTGCGGGATACTCCGCGAGATCAACGCCACTGGCGGGGCGGGGTGGCCCGACGACCGGTCACCGTTTCCCGGTCTCCGCGCGTTCGATGTCGACATGCACCGGGCGTTCTTCGGCCGCCGCCGCGAGGTGAACGACCTGGTACGCCTGCTGCGCTCATTGGGTGAGCGTGGCGAGGGGCAGATCGTCGTTGTCGTGGGTCCCTCCGGGTGCGGGAAGTCCTCACTGATACGTGCAGGTCTGGTGCCTGCCATGGCCGACGAGCCGGGCTGGGCGACACTGGCCCCGTTCGTGCCGAGCACGGATCCGGTCGCTGCCCTGTCCCAGGAGCTTGCCCACGCCGCACGCAGCACCCCATCGCAGATACGACAGTACCTCGACGAGGACAACGGCTGGTTCCGCACCGTCGAGGATCTCCTGTTGGCGGGTCCCTCGCCACCGCGGCGACGACTGCTGATCGTGATCGATCAGTTCGAAGAGATCCTGACCCGATCCTCCACCACCGGCCGCGCCCAGCTCGCCGAGATACTTCGACCCGCGCTGGCCGGCTCGGTCCAGGTGGTGGTGACTCTTCGCTCAGAGTTCCTCGACTCGCTGCTCGCCGACCCCCGCCTGGCGCAGCTGCCGATCCACAGCGTGACCCTGCGGCCGTTGGACACCGCGATCTTGCCCAGGGTGATCGAGGGACCCGCCCAGCTGGCCGGTCTGAAAGTGGACCCCGAGTTGGTCAGCCGCATGGTCGCCGACACCGCCAGCGGCGACGCACTGCCCCTGCTCGCGTTCACCCTCAAACAACTCGCCACGGGCCTGCCCCGAGGCGCCACGTTATCCCCGCAGCGGTATCACCAACTCGGCGGCGTGCAAGGCGCACTAATCCGCCAAGCCGATCTCGCGCTGACCGACGCGCTAACCGCGAATCAGCGAGCCAGCAATGGACGCAGCCGCACCGATATTCTCGCCTCATTGCTGCGACTGGTCACCGTCGATGAAATAGGGCAACCAACCCGGCTCGACGTCAACTATCAGAAACTGCCCCCACCGGTACGGGCGGAATTGGACACTTTCATCACTGGCCGCCTGCTCACCACCACCAGTCGTGAAGGAACGGTCCTGCTCGGCGTCGCCCACGAGGCATTCCTCACCGCATGGCCGCCACTGGCCCAGGCCATCAACACCGCCGGAGCAGCACTGCGGACGCGACGAATGCTGGAGCAGGCAGCGGCCGAATGGGAAAACGCCGGCCGCAGCACATCGTTCCTGTGGAAACAGGACCGGGTGGCCGCCGCTGTCTCCGACACCGGAGCACAGCTACACCGCATTCACCCCGACCGCCCCGAAGCCAAAGACACCACCACCGGTCGCTTCCGTGCGCTGCGAGAATGCCGCGAGGTGACCAGCGGGCGAGTAGATCTTGGCCCCGCCGTGCGGGCGTTCCTCCACGCCAGCATCCGCCACCAACAGCGCCGCCGACGTCGATTCTTCACAGCCGTGGCGGCGGCCCTCGTAGTCGCCTTCGCCATCACCACCATCGCCGTCATCCAACGCCAGACCGCGGAAGAACAAACTCAGATCGCGGAAGACCAGAAAAAATTGGCCACCGTCCGTGGATTGGTTGCGCAGGTCGAAGCCCGGCGCGGCAATGACCCCCGTTTAGCGCTACAGCTT
>DATEMN010000042.1:0-7304 GCA_035275565.1 Pseudonocardiaceae bacterium
CATTGAGTCCATCGATCGGGTGATTGCGCGCGCCCGCCCGAGATAGCGCCCGCAGGCAGTGCCCGTCCCCCGTAGAGCCCCAAAGGAGGCCGGGCATGCGTGCGACCGTGCGGAGCCGGCGGCTCGGCGCGCGGCTGAGCCGCTACCGCAACGAGCGTGGCTTGTCCGGCACCACGCTGGCCGCCGAGCTCGGCGTCGGCCAGCCGCAGTTGTCCCGGCTAGAGACCGGCAAGGCGAAGGTCACCCCCGCGGCGCTGACCCGACTGGTGGAGGTACTGGGCATTCCCCAGGCCGATGCCCGCAGGCTCGACGAGCTGCGCCGGCGCTCAGCTGAGCCGGGCTGGTGGCAGGACTACGGTGACATCCTCAGCGAACCAGTGGAGATGCTCATCGAGCTGGAGGTCGAAGCCTCCTGGATCCGCAGCTACGAAGGCCACGTAATCCCCGGCCTGCTCCAGACCCGCGACTACGCCGAACGGATCATCGTCGTGGGCTCCATGCACATGTGGGTGGCCGACATCGACCGCTACCTCGAGCTGCGGATGCGCCGCCAGAAGCGCCTCGCCGAGGGCATGCGGTTCACCGCCATCCTGTCCGAGGCAGCGATCCGCCAGCAGGTCGGCGGCCCCGACGTGTTGCGCGAGCAGCTGCGCCATATCAACCGGGCCACCCGCGAGTTCGATGTCACCGTCCAGGTGGTGCCCTTCACCGCCGACGCGCACGCCGCGCTGGGCGATTCTTTCGTCATCATCCAATGGCCCGACGAGCACGACGCCGAGGCCGTCTACGTCGATGGGCAGACCAGTTGGACCGTCCACGAGCGCAGCGGCGCCATCCGCCAGTACGTGCACGCCTTCGCCTCCGTGCAGGCCCAAGCCCTCCCACCCAGAGAATCCCTCGACCTGATCCACACCGTGATCAAGGAGCTGTCACCATGACCACCACCCGCGTCGCGCCCCCCGCAACACTGGCCGACGCCACCTACACCAAATCCACCCGCAGCGGCGCCACGGGCAACTGCGTGGAGGTCGCCGCCCTCTCCAGCGGCCACCGCGCCGTCCGGGACAGCAAGCACCCCACCGGCCCCACCCTCACCGTCACGGCGGCCACATGGACCGCCTTCACCACCACCCTCCGCACCAGCGACCCCGACTGACCCACGCCACCAGCGCCCCCGCGATAGCCACTCAGACGACCGCAAAGCGCCGTACAGCTACGACCCCGGCCGGAGTTGTTTCGTGTGGATAAGCGTTGCAAGTACGAGAAATAAGGAATGGCAACCGCGGCGCAGTGCCGCTGACCGGGCTCGTTGACGGCCTGATCAACGGATGTTACCCGGGTAGGTCGGCCACATTTGTCGCGGTGCGTGCACCGCGTAGACCCGGTCTGGCGGCCGGGTCACAGCGCAAAGCCGCCAGACCGGCAAGTTACTGCTCCTCTTCCCGGATCCTCAGCCTTCCGCGCTCGTTACTCACAAGTGAACCTAAGTCCGGCGCTCATCACTGATAAATTATTCAGCGTGTCGTGGTCCCGACGGGCTCCCACACGACTCAGTCGGCTCGATCAACAAGAATCAGAAAAATCTCGACCATCTGCTATCTAGTCGGCGCACTAACTGCTGAGCCGCAAGATTGATAATGGGAGGTTGCGGTGGGATTTCTCCGCCGAGTTGCGCACATCGCTACGGCAGCTCTCAGTCCACTAAGGTTTGATGCCGCCCTGAGCTGGTGGACATCGCTTAGCGGAGAGTCCACTTATCCCAGGACCCGCCGCAGACCCTCTATTGTCGCTCCGTTACAGAAGGTAGAGCGCAGGCCCTCATCGAACCATAACCTCATGTTGCCACACGGGCAGGGGTGTGAACCAGCAGCCGACACCGCAGCCCAACTGGTGCCGGGCGCACCACCTATCGTATGCATATTTTGCTTGCGAGACGACGAAAGCCTGAATATGATAATTGATGCGAACGAGACCTTCTACGCTCGACTTGACAATTTTCCCGCAACGCCCGGACACGTTGAGATCGTTCCTAAGCGCCATGTCGAATCATTCTTCGACTTGAGCGAATCCGAAATTATTGATGCGTACGCTCTCATACGGGCAGTCGAAAGAGTACTATCTTCCCTGCACGGTCCAGGTGGCTACACCATCGGTGTCAACGAGGGAAGGGTGGCCGGCCGGAGTATTGATCATCTGCACATCCACTTGATCCCGAGGTACGAAGGCGATGTTGCTGATCCGCGCGGAGGAATCCGTCAAGTAGTGCCCAACTACGATCCTGACACATGGGTTACAGCTACTCAGCCTTCAAGCCCTGCGCAATAAACCAGGATCCTCTATTGCACCAGGACCACGACGTCTTCGTGAAGCCCTTCAGAGCCAATTTTGCGACGAACTCTGCTGGGTCAACCAGTGTAAACCAGCGCCGTCGCCTAATTGATCGTCCTTCGGTCCAGCCCTCCCCTTCACCCGCTTTCATGCTCACCGCGACTATGCCTCCCGGAGCGAGGACTCGCAGCAATTCGATGAGCGCTTGGTCGTGGTTGCGGGACGGCAGGTGCAGCAGGCTGGCACATACCCAGGCTCCTGTAAAGGTATTTGACCGAAAAGGGAGCTGCACCATATCACCTTGCACTTGAGCCACTTCTGCTGAACGACCGATCCGCAACATCTCCAGGCTGAAATCGACCGCGACAACAGAAAATCCGCGAGCTGCGAAATACCTGCTATCGCGTCCCGGACCGGCGCCTAGATCGAGAATAAGTGCAGGTCGCGCGAGCTGAGTTGCAAAGGCGTCTACGTCCTCTCGAAGACCCGGGAAACCCGCATAGCTATCGGTATTTGCCGCATAACCACAGGCTTCGTCGTCGTAGAGCTGGCGAAGCATGCGCCGAACATCTGACATTGCCTTAAGCACCGCCAAAACCGGCTTGCCTGATCCGCAGGCACACACTATTAAGCTCCGACCAGAGCTCGTCTGTATCTAGCGAGGTGAAACCTCGGCTGGCGTCGACGCTCACGCACCCAATAAATTTATTGCGACCATTGCGGACCGGACTCGCGAAGACCGCGCCGCGGTGACGGACCTCTTCGAATTGTCGCCAACTGAGATTCATCACGGAGTCTGCCCCATTTGCCTCTCTATACTCAAAGAACTGCATCTCATTGTCTACGGAGTCGGATAGCATCTCTACGTCGACACCGTATTCACGGTCAAATTTCCAGCATAGGCCAACCACGCCCTCGCCGATCGTCGGCCGGAAGGGTCGCAACCCCGGGGTGGTGCCGAGTCTATACGTAGAAATTCGGACCAGGGATCCCTTAATTGGATGAATTAACGATCTTCGAACTTGCCACACATGGAGGCCAAGGTCGCTCATTTTGAGTACTGGGTTCAATTTCTGGCCCAGCTCGATCAGCTTGCCGAAGCTTGACAGCATCTGAGTCTGCGCGACCACTGATCTGTCGACCTGTTCCAGAGCTGCCCACGACGAGAACGGGGCGAAGGCACCGAATACACCAACAATACCGAGGAAGATAATAACAAGGTAGCCACGATCTTGCGTGATTGACTGCCAGAACTCGAACGAGGGTACCTTGTATTGATTTCCAGCGAGACAAAGCGTCCCAACAAGAACAAACGTCTTGTCGAGCAGGCTTGCCGTCCTTGTCCTCACGATGATATTGTATCGACTCGGTACCCGGCTAATTGTATCGGGCTACGACGTTAGAGGCCGGGGGATGAGTTCCAATGCTACGAATGACGCAAATATGTCAGATGTGATGGCGCCAAGGCTGGCCCGGAAGTGGCATTAGCGATCCGTCCCGTTTTTCGAGCCAAACACCGGGTTCCTGCGTCATCACGCCTAATCTTATTGGCTTTTCCTCAAATCCTTCGAAAGCGCTTAGAAGCTCGTAGGTGGGCGGCGCCGTGAATACAAGTTGAAAATCGACCGAGTCGCCAAAAACTATATCAAGCGGATCCCGCTGTAGATGACGAGCAACTGCGGCGACCTCCGAGCGTACCGGAACGACACTCTCTAGTATTCGCGTACCAAAGCCGCTCCGACTTGCTATGGTCTCTATTGCCGCTTTCAGGCCATCCGATGTGTCGATGCAACTCGTAACATTCCCAAGACGGCCGAGAAGAAGGCCGTGACGCACTCTTGCTATCGGCCGCTTCCAGGAGCGCAGCAGCTCCGATCGGTGTTCGTCTTCGATTTCGGAGTCAGTTCTTCCCGCGCCGAAGTATTGGAGCGCGGCGCCAGCTATTCCGGTCGCCCCGGTGACGTATATGACGTCACCTTCACGAGCTCCCGTTCGCATCAACGCGTTACCCTGCGCACATACACCCAAGGCCGTAGCGGACAAGATCAGCCGCTCGGCACTCCCTATATCGCCGCCAACGTTGGGTGCTCCTGCGAGAGCACACGAATCACGGATTCCCGAGAGAACCATCTCGAAGCTGTCGTCCGACATACTCTTGGGATAGCGTACAACGGAGAGTAAACCAATTGGCTTTGCGCCCATCGCGGCAATATCACTGAAATTGGCCGCCGCAAGGTAATATCCTAAGTCATACTCATCGAGGAGCCCGAGCTCATATAAACGAAACTTCGAGCCGCGTACATAATCAGATGAGGCGACAACGTCGAGCGGTTCTGCTATGCGAAAGACAGCACAATCGTCTTGACTCTCCGCATCCGCGATCAAACTCACCGTAGAGTCCACCAGCGGGGCGGAGAAAATTTTTGAGACTATTCCAGATAGCCTGTCCGGCTCGTCTGAGGTTCGACCCAAGGCTTGGATCCTCATCATCAAGTCTCTCAGTCAGTTAGAGGGAACACCCAGTTTGACGTTCGCGCAATTGTCTCACGGAAGAGCTCTTTTCGTACAACTACCGCCCAGTCCCACTCCGGATCGGGAATTCCGAGTATAGCACCAGCAACTGATCGCAAGTACTGGCGTGGCAGTCCTGGCGTTGGCTCATAGAGGCGGAAGCATGATTCTGCACCGCTCAAGTAGTAGGCACTTCTCGTCCAGGGTGGCCTCCCGAAATCTTCCAGAGAGGGGAACGATGTCCAACGCAAACCGTCACTCTCCATCATCTCATCAACAGCCTGTCTCGAAATCGGCAGCAGATGCAGATGGGCATGGGTGATACAAGCTCCATTTACCATATTTTCCGCCGAGCCGTGCTCAAGTATTGTCATCCGACCAAAGGTTTGGACATATTGAGGAAGTAGAAGGTTGAGCAGTGTCGTGATCTCGAATGGATAGTTCTCGACCACCCGCGCAAAGTTGAGGTGGTGCCGCTTTGAGAGGATCAGGATGTGACCTGACGTCAAAGGAGACAGATCTGCGATCACTGCCAGATTTTCCGTTCGACCAAGCACTCTCGATTCTGGGTCTCCCCTGTAAGTACGAAAGAAGCTTGTCTCGGCTGCACCGGCAAGCTCGTCGCAGAAGTCTGAGCGTGCGCACCGATGAGACATCCTCCTAGAGTACCTCAACGGTTCACGGGGGTAGATGACCATCGGAGGTGAACGTCGGCGAGGCGGGCGCGCCGCCCTTCAACTTTGCGTAGTAAGTCATCGGCCGATGCCTGGTCGCGCCTCTGGTCTGGTATCATCAGCGGTAATATTGCATCATCATGCGTAAACCGATTAGATGTCCGAGCGATGCCGCGCGGCCCGTGCGAGAATCAGGCGCCGTTTCCTGACCTACACACCCCCACAACGACGTCGGCCAGTTACACAGATCCTCGGACGACATCCGGACAGTACGCCGTTGCTGTCGTGGGTGTACTGGCGGCGGTCATTCTTGGTGATCTTCTGCTCGATCGCACGATCAAGATCGAGACCGTTCCTCTCGGCCAGCGCGAACAGGTACAGGGGGCACGTCGGCCAGTTCCTCGCCAAGATCAGGCCGCGCACGCCGTCACGCCTGGAAGCTCTCGGCGACCTCGCCGTGCACCAGCATGGACCGCCTTCACCACCACCCGCACTAGCGACTGACCAGCCGCAGAGGGACGATTGCGTCGCAGCCGATATGTCGGGTTCGTTCACCCCCCGACCGCGAGTCGGCTCCGAATGGCACTCGGAGGGACGCTCGGAACCGCCATTCGGTTCCGAATGACGCTTGGGGGGTGAACGAACCCGACATTCGGCTCCGAATCGCGGGCGCGGGGGAACGCATCCAGATCTGGCCTGGTCAGGGTCGGGGTGGCAGGGGTGGGGGCGCGGTGGGCGGGCGGTCGGCGGTGGTTGGCGCGGTGGCTGCGGGGGTCTGGGCCAAGGCCGCTAGCACCAGCTCCACCGCGGTGTCCAGCTGCGGGTCCAGACCCTGCGCCCAGGCTTGCGGCGGCACCGGCACCTCCACGTCCGGGTCCACGCCGTGGTTCTCCACCGACCACCCCCGGTTCACGATCCACATGCCATAGCGGGGTTGGGTCACGCTGCTGCCGTCCACCAGCGTGGTCCCGGGCTGATAGCCGACCACCCCGCCCCAGCTGCGCATGCCCACGACCGGGCCGAGGCCGCGTTCCTGGATCATCGCGGTGACGATGTCTCCGTCCGAGCCCGCGTTCTCGTCGGTGACAGTGACCAGCGGGCCCCGTCGCACGTCTGCGGGGTAGGGGTAGGGCACCTCGCCGCGAGGCGCGGTCCACCCGGTGAGCTCACGGGCCAGCTTTTCCAGGACCAGTTGCGAGATGTGCCCGCCACCGTTGCCGCGCACGTCGAGCACCACCGCCTCGCGTGACATCTCGGTATGCAGGTCGCGGTGCAACTGCGCCCAGCCCAGCGCCATCATGTCCGGTACGTGCAGGTAGCCCACCCTGTCCCCGGTGGCCTGGTGCACCGCGGCGCGGCGGTCGGCCACCCAGTCGTGGTAGCGCAGCGGCATCTCGTCGGCCACCGGGACCACGACGACGGTGCGCGTGTCGCCGGAGCCGGGTGCTTGCAGCCGCAGCTCGATGGGCTTGTCCGCGGTGCCCACCAGCAGAGGCCCGGGCCCGATCACCGGGTCGACGGTGCGCCCGTCGACCTCGATCAGCGCCTCCCCGGGCTGCACGGCTACACCCGGTGCACGTAGGGGGGACCGACCGGCCCCTGCGGAGCTCTCCCCGGGTAGCACCCTGGTGATCCGCCAGAGCCCGTCCTCGCCACGTTCGAAGTCGGCGCCGAGGTGGCCCAACCGCCGCGCCACCGCTACCGGGCTTTCGGGGGGCGTCTCGTAGGCGTGCGAGGTGCCCAGCTCGGCTTGCACCTCCCAGATCAGGTCGGAGAGGTCGTCGCGAGTGG
>DATEMN010000043.1:0-6526 GCA_035275565.1 Pseudonocardiaceae bacterium
CCACTGAGGAAGCAGCCAGGCAGGCCAACGATCACTCGGCTGGGTCATGGTGTGGGGGGCGGTTGTCCCGCAACCACCGGTCGTGCTCGTCGGGCTCCTCGTTGTCCTGGTCGAGTCGGTCGTCTGAGGTGCTGTCCGGCACCACATCTCCGAACACGTGGTGCAGACTTCTCTTGCGGTCAATCGCGCTTTCCGACACGATGACATCCTCCCCTGGCCGCGTGATCGCACTGGATCGCCCAGCGCCGATCACTTCCCGCTACTGGATCCTTCCCGCTACTGGATCTCAGTGCCAGGATGGAGTTCCCACCTCGAGAGCGGAAGGGCACCGAACATGAGTCTAACGGACAAGATCAAGGATGCGGTGGGGCAGGCCATCGATATGGCTGGCCCTGTCGTTGCACAGGCGGTCGACAAGGCCGGTCCGTTCGTTGACATGGCCAAGGAGAAGGCAGGTCCCTACGCCGAGCAGGCCATGGAGAAGGCAGGTCCGCTGATCGAGCAAGCCAAGGTGAAGGCAGGCCCGCTCATCGAACAAGCCATCACCCTAGCCGGACCCTACGCCGAGAGGCTCTCGGAAACGGCTGGCCCGTTCGTCGAGCAGGCCATGGAGAAGGCCGCTCCTTACGTCGAGAAGGCCGTTCCCCTTGCGGTCAAAGGCGTCGAGGCCGCGGTCTCCACTGTGGACAAGGTCACTGGCGGGCGTTACCACGACCAGATTGAGATCATGAGCCAGTTGGTCGAGGATGCGCTGAGCCGAAACGGCAAAGTCAACGGCAGACCCTGACCCCGTCCCGCCCTCCGAGCCCACCACGGCGACCCGTTCGGGCCTGCCGTGGTGGGGATTTCAGTGCTGCTCCGGCTTCAGTCCTGCTCCGGCCAGGCCAGCTCGTCGATCACCCGTCCAAGCAGCGGAGTGAGGGTGGCCATCCCGTCGCGGACCGCCGCCCGCGACGGCGCCAGGTTGACCACCAGGGTACTGCCCGATACCCCAGCCACCCCGCGAGAAAGGCCCGCGTCCATGGAACCGGCGGCGAGCCCGGAGGCACGGATGGCCTCGGCGATGCCCAGTACCGGGCGGTCTAACACCCCGGCGGTGGCATCCGGGGTGACGTCCCGTGGAGACAGTCCGGTACCGCCGACCGTCACCACCAGATCCACGCCGCCGATCACGGCGGTGTTCAGGGCGTTGCGGATGTCCACCGACTCGCCCGCCACCACCACCGAACCGTCGACAACGAAGCCGACCTCCTCGAGTAGCTCGGTGACCAGCGGACCAGTGGTGTCCTCATGCTCACCGTGCGCCACCCGGTCATCGACGATCACGACGAGAGCCCGTCCCAAGTTGCGCACGCTGCGATCCATGACGAGCACCGTAGCCGGACGCGATCCGGGCCGAGAACCAGGTCCGGGGGTGCCGACCATGGTGGCCGGCGCGGATCGCCCCGCCCAACCGTCACCTCGGATCACTGGGCACCGACCTGTTGGCTGCCGAGAGTGACCTCGACCTGCCGGGTGGCCCCGGCCGGGTTCTTGACGGTGATCCTGGCCTGGGAACCCGGATCATGCGAGCGGATCGCCGCGACCAGCGCGTCACCGCTGTCGATCACTCGGTCGTCCACCTTGGTGATCATCTCGCCGGCCTGGATGCCGGCAGCCGCAGCGGCACCACCGGGTACGATCTCCCGGATCCGCGCTTCGCCGTCCTCCGGCCGCCCAGCGGGAACGCTCACCCCGAGGATGGCCTGGGTGGCCTGACCGGTACGGACGAGCTCGTTAGCGATCCGCTTGACCTGGTCGATCGGGATCGCGAAGCCCAACCCGATCGAGCCGGCCTGCCCGTTGGCGACGCCGAGCGAGGCGATGGCGGTGTTGATGCCGATCACGTGACCCTGCATGTTGGTCAACGGGCCACCGGAATTGCCGGGATTGATCGCGGCGTCGGTCTGGATCGCGTCGAGCACGGTTTCCTGACCGCTGCCCTCGCCGCCGGCGCGCACCGGACGGTCCAGAGCGCTGATGATGCCGCTAGTCACGGTGCCGGACAGGCCCAGTGGCGAGCCGATGGCCACCACTTCCTGACCGACCCGGACATCGCGCGATGTCCCCAACTGTGCCGGGGTCAGATCGTTGAGTCCCTGCGCCCGCACCACCGCAAGGTCGAACGAGGGTGCCCGACCAACGATCTCGACCGGCGCGGAACGGCCGTCCTGCAAGACGGCGACGAGCTCGCCACCGTCCACGACCGGCGCCACGACATGGTTGTTGGTGAGGATCAGACCGTCGGTGCTGAGCACGATCCCGCTGCCCTCGCCAGCCGCCCGCGGGCCGCGCACCCGGAGCTGGATCACGCTGGGCGTCACCGTCTGCGCCACCTGAGCGACCGAGCCGATCGGCAGATTCGCGACCGGCAGGGTTTCGGGTATGGGCTGGTCCAGTGCGTTGACCACGCCGGACCCAGAGCCCGCTAATTGGTGGCCGACGACCCCCCCGACACCTCCCGCGACCAGTCCCACGATCAGCGCCAGCACCACGGCGCCCTTGACGGGTCCGCGCCGGGGCGGACCGGGAGCCCCTGGCAACGGCATGCCGATCGGCGCGGTGGGCGGCGAGGCACCGGAGGGCGTGTTCCAGGCTGATGCCGAGCTCTGTCCCGACGCCCAGGGCGACCCTGGCTGGCTGGGTCCTGGCCAGGACGGATCGGGTTGCGCACCGGGCCGCTGCGGTGGCGGCGTCTCGTCGGTCATGTCTCTAGGGTGTACTGGTTTTCTGAGATGTCCATGTGAGGCCCCTAGGGGTGTCATGTGGATGGTCGACCGGGCAGTTCGAGGGTCATCAGCGCACCGCCCGCCGAGCTTCGGCTGGCTCGCACCTTACCGCCGTGGCGGGCGGCGACCTGCGCCACGATGGCCAGTCCCAACCCGGAGCCGGGCAGGGTGCGGGCGGTCGGCGAGCGGTAGAACCGCTCAAAGATGTAGGGCAGATCGGGTTCGGCGATCCCCGGCCCGGCGTCGGCTACGTCCAGTGCGGCCGTGCCGTGACCCGTCGGGGCCAGCCGCACGGTCACCGTCGCCTCGGTGGGGCTCCACTTGGCGGCGTTGTCGAGCAGGTTGAGCACGGCGCGCTCCAACGCGTTGGCGTCACCGAGCAGGCTCCACGGTGCCAGGTCGACCTCGAAGCGGATCCCCGGGGCCCGGCGGCCCGCCCTGGCCAGTGCCCGCTCCACCACCTCGGGCAGCTCCACCGGTTCGTGCACCACCTGCGGGGCGTCCTCACGGGCCAGCTCGACGATGTCACCGACCAGCGTGGACAGCTCCTCCACCTGGGCCCGCACGTCGTCGGAGATCTCCCGGCGGTCCTGTTCGGACAGCGAAGGAGCGTCCGGACGATCCGAGGCGGCCAGCAGCTCCAGATTGGTGCGCAACGAGGTGAGCGGGGTGCGCAGCTCGTGCCCGGCATCGGCGACCAACCTGCGTTGGCGCTCCTGCGACTCCGCCAACGCGCCGAGCATGCTGTTGAAGCTGCCCGTGAGCCGGGCGAGCTCATCGTCGCCGGAGATCCCGATCGGGCGCAGGTCGCCGGTACGGGCGACCCGCTCGGTCGCTTCGGTCAGCCGCTGCACCGGCCGCAGCCCGCCCTGGGCTACGGCAGTACCCGCGGCTGCGGCCAACAGCACACCGGCTCCCCCGACCAAGATGAACACCAAACCGAGCCGGGACAGCGTGATCCGCGTGGAGTCCAGCCCTTGCGCCACCACCAGGGCAGCACTCGGACCGGCCGGCACAGCGGCGATGCGCAGGTCGCGCGCCTGGTCGGTACGCAACGACTGGGGCTGCTCCCCTTGCGCCACGGCGAGCTCGGCGGGGCCGAGTTCCAGGTTGCCGCCCACCACGTAACGGCCCGTGCTGCCGTTGAGCAGACCGACCCTGATGTCGGCCGCGCTGAAGAAACTGTCCGGTATGCCACCGAGTTGCTCGGCGGTGGCCAGGGTGTTGCGTAACGAATCGGCACGCTGCAGCAGGGTGGTGTCAAGCTGGTCGTAGAGGCTGGTACGGACGGTGAAGAAGCCAGCCAGTGACACCAGGGCAACGACACTGCCGACGCAGACCGCGGTGAGCGCGGTGACCCTGGTGCGCAGCGACATCCGCTGAGTTCCGAAGTCCGGGTCGGCCACTTGGGTCGCTGCTTGGGTCACGGGGGCGTCTCTCGCAACGCGTAACCCACCCCCCGCATGGTGTGGATCAGTCTCGGCTCGCCGGTTGCCTCCGTCTTGCGCCGCAGGTACCCGACATAGACCTCCAGGGCGTTGCCGGAAGTCGGGAAATCGTAACCCCAGACGTCCTCCAGGATGCGGCCCCGGGTGAGCACCTGCCGGGGGTGCCGCATGAACAGCTCCAGCAGGCTGAACTCGGTACGGGTCAGGCTGATCCGGCGCTGCCCCCGAGCAACCTCGCGGGTGCCCTGATCGAGGATGAGGTCGGCGAAGGACAGGGCCGGGCTAGCGCCGGCGACCTCGTCGTCGGGCGGGGACCTGCGCAGCAACGCGCGCAACCGGGCGAGCAGCTCCTCCAGCGCGAACGGCTTGGGCAGGTAATCGTCCGCACCCGCATCCAGCCCGGCGACCCGGTCAGAGACCGCATCCCGGGCGGTGAGCACCAGAATGGGCAGGTCGTCACCGCTGCCGCGGAGCCGCCGGCACACTTCCAGACCATCCACCCTCGGCATCATCACATCGAGTACCATCGCGTCCGGTCGCTGCGTGGCCAGCACGTCCATGGCCTGCTGTCCGTCCCCGGCAAGCTGCACGGTGTAGCCGTTGAACTGCAACGACCGGCGCAACGACTCTCGGACCGCCCGGTCGTCATCGACCACGAGGATGCGCATACGGCCAGTGTGGACCCCCAGCCTGAGAGCGACCTTAGACGATACTGGCTGGCGGCGCGGACGACCACGCACGAGGAGCGCAGAACCATGACCATACCTGACGATCGCCGCAGCTCGCAGCCGATGACACCGTGGCAAGCGTGGCTGTCGATGTTCGGCATCCGGGCGCCGCTGTCCGGCGACGTGACCCAGGACATCACGTCCTCGATCGGCGGCCAGCTCGGCCTGCTCAACATCAACGCCACCCGCTCCGGCGACCCCGAGTTGGAGCAGCGCATCATCACCCAGGTGGCTAGCTACGGCCGTCAACTCGGCCGGCTCGTCGACGCCGTCGACGTGCTAGCCCGGCAGCAGCCTCAGCACGGCCTCAGCAAGGCGGACATCCGGGCGCTAAACCAGCTCCACGAGCTCGCCGAGCGGATCGCGAAGATCAAAGAACAGAAGGCCCTCGACCACGTCGACCGCATCGTCACTGAAGTGAAGGCGTTGAGCCGGAACCCGGAAACCAACGCGGAGGCGATCCGGCGGGTGCGCGAAGCCTTGCCCGATCCGCACGAAGGTCCCTTTTAGACCGGGCCATCTCTGCGCTTCCCACGACATTCTAGCGACACCTGGATAACCGTGACGCTCCCATTCAAGAGCCCGCTTCCCATCGTTCACATTACCGAACACGAGGCTGTGCTAACATTCGCCCAGGGGAGATCAGAGGCGACTCCTGCGCCCCGCTCAGCTTTCGCATGATCACCTTCACCTTCGATAGCGACAAGGTCAACTTTCAGGGCAGATACAGGATCGTCAGCGGCGTGTTCACAGTAGAGGAAAGAGTCTTTTTCAACGCCCCCAACAATTCAGCTAGTGGCTTTGCCGCCGTCTCTTTGGTACCGCAGGGCGGACCGGCTGGACGAACATTCATCGTTGCCGGTATTTTCACCGACAACGACTGGAAAGCCATCATCGCACTACCGAACATACCGAGACCCAAATGGCCGATCCAGCCACCTTTCTCGACCGTGTGCATCAGCTGACGTAGGACGTTTTTTCTCGGCGCACCACCGTCGAGCTGACGTTAAAAATCACCGTCACGGCACTGGCCGGAGTTCCACTGGTCCAGTCCGCCAGAAACCACCTGCAGAGGATAGCGTATCGGTTTCCTAAAGCTCTTGCGGGCCCTCGCCAATGATCTCCGATCACCCCGCAACAACCAACACTTGGCCTAGACCCGCAGCAGCATATCCACCGATGGCCCGACAGCAGGTCGGACACCGGCCCGGCGTGAGTATTTGCGCGATTGGCCTGCTAAATCAGCCGGTCCAAACAAGTGGGCACCCCCAACAAACGCTCCCCCACTCCCCCGGGCTTGGGGATCACCACCCAGCGAACCGGCGAAGGCCGGCACGTACCCGCGTCCGAACCCTCACCCAGCGCTCCTGCAGCCACGGACCAAGCTCGTCCGTGGTCATGCCATCCACATCTCGATACCGCGGCCGGACACACCGCACACTGAACCACCCCGGGTTCGGTAGAGACTCGTAGTTGGGGTCAGGCGACCAAGCTGATCAGGTCACCCAACTCGTACAGGGTCTCGAACTCGGTCGGTGGCCTGCCTCCGCAGGCTCCGTGCAATCGACGGTTGTTGTACCAA
>DATEMN010000044.1:0-4348 GCA_035275565.1 Pseudonocardiaceae bacterium
GAATGTTGGAGGACGTGGGGTGGTCTCGTTCCCGGTTGGCTAGGGAGGTTAACCGGCAGATGGGAGCTGCATATGTTGCGCGCTCTACCGTCTCGGAATGGGTTAACCATTCCCGGGTGCCCCGTCAACCGTTGCCTACGGTGATCGCGCATGTGCTTTCCCAAGCACGCGGGACACCGGTGTTGGTGTCGTACTTGTGGCCAGGTGTTCTGGCCACTTCGGACTGGTTAACTGCTGATGATGGCATGACGGTGCCGTGGGACCTCCAGGGCACTAGGACGTTAATTGATTGTTGGACAGGAGGCGCCATGTTTGATGATCGTCGTAGTTTCATGGCGGTATCGGGAGCGGCGTTGACCGTGCCGGCGTGGCAATACATAGCACATATGAAAGACACACCACAGCTAGAGGAATTCGATCGGGTGCTTGGCGCCCGTTACTCCACAACGAAAGCCACTCCTGCTTCGATAGAGTATTTTAATTCGCTGATAGGAACTTTCCGTCGACTGGATGACGTGGAAGGCGGGAGCGAGGAAAACCTGAAACGAATTAGCGCCACTATCGGCCAGGTCGCTCACTATCTCACCCACGGCACGTTCACCGATCGCGGGCTTACGCGCGAGATGACGGGTGTGTTGGCGCAGGTGTCGCAGATTGGCGGCTGGATGGCCTATGATGCTGAGCATCACGGTCTTGCCCAACGGTACTTCCGTACCGGCCTCCACGCGGCACACAGCATCGGCGACCTGTACCGCGCCAAAACTCGATGCAGGGCCGGTGACTAGGTGTTCTCTGAACCCGAGCTAGGCTGCTCGGTGGTACTCGTTGATCACGCCGCCGAGGATTTGATGATGTCGGATTGGGGTGTCGAGCGGGATCGTGGTGGCTGGATCGTGGTGGGGTGGGTGTTGGTTGAGGCTCTGGTGCGGACGGTGGTCGTTGAAGTGCCGAGCAAATTCGTGGAGGACGGCGAGAGCGTGTCGCTGGTGGTAGATCAGTATTCTGTCGGTGCATTCCTCGCGGACGCTGCGAACGAACCGCTCGGCATAACAGTTCGCTTGTGGGGTCCGGGGAGGGATCTTGACCACGTCAATGCCTTCGGAGGCGAACACGGCATCGAAGGCGTCGGTGAACTTGGCGTCCCGGTCGCGGATCAGGAAGCGGAACGCGGTGATCCGTTTGCCCAGGTCCATCAGGAGGTTACGGGCGGCCTGCGTAGTCCAAGCTGCGGTCGGATGAGCGGTCACGCCGAGGATGTGGACCCGGCGGGTGCGTACTTCCATGATGAACAGAACGTAGAGTCGGCGCAAGGTGACGGTATCGAGGGTGAAGAAGTCGGTGGCCAGCAACCCAGTGGCCTGAGCGCGGAGGAAGGTCCGCCACCCAGTGTCGGGGCGGCGCGGTGCGGGGCCGAGGCGGGCGGCGGCGAGGATCCGGCGGATGGTGCCCGCACCCACGCGGTGTCCGAGCCCGACCAGTTCGCCTTGGATGCGTCGGTGCCCCCAGGAGGGGTTGTCCTGCGCCAGGCGCAGCACAAGGTCACGGATCTCGTGACTGACCGGTGGGCGGCCAGGCTGATTGGGGTAGGTCCACTTCTTCGTGACCAGGCGGCGGTGCCAGGCCAGCAGCGTGGCGGGGGTGACGATCCGGTGCAGACGCAGCCGCTGGGGGAGCAAGCGGGCCAGGGCGGACAAGACCGCTCGGTCCGGCCAGGAGGGACAAGGTCTGGTGACCTGGCGGCGCAGCACCGTGAGTTCGTGGCGCAGGATGAGGATCTCGAGGTCCTTGGCGGCGGCGTTGCGGGTGAGCAACCCAAGCCAGCCGAACACCGTGACAGAGATCAGGTACAGCAGTCGGAACAGCACGACTCGTGATCATGTCATGATCACGGAGAGTCAACGAAACACCACGTCACCACGTAGGCGACAAGTTTTGGCACGGTACACGGTGCGAGGTGCGCGAGCGCTCGGTGTGGCCGCGCCTCGTTGAATGGTCCAGGTAAACCGTGAGGATCCCGATAGTGAGCACTGGCGCAGTGGCCACCTGCGCCGGGCCTGACGACCCGGGAACAAGATCTTTCGCAGCGTGGCAACGCTGCGGTGTCTGCCCATCGAAGCCCGTTCCCTAGACACTTCCAACAGAAGTAGTGGTAGCTGCGCGAACGCTCGTGACAGTCTGTTTCTTTCTATTGCGTAAGGCCGGTGAGCCTGAAAACGCCGCTGCATGAGCGGGTGGATAGGAACGCATTCAGCACAGAGGAAAATTGACGCACTGTTGGCGGACGCGAAGACCTTGGGCACACCGATCGATGGGCGTGTTGCGTTGACAGTGGGCGGTCAGGTTTACCCGTTGATGTCGCACTCCGCGAGGTTTGCGGGGATCGGGGCACCCCGGCCGGCGCTGGCCGACCACCTCACTGCGCATGGAGCTGGCGCAGAGATGCTCACCGGACCGCTGACCAGAGATATCTGCGATGCTCCACCGGCATCGGCAGGGTGCTATTTCGCGTTCTTCGCCACGATGACGGATGCCGAACGCGAGGAATATCCGCAAGTGAATCACTTGGGTGACGTTCACTACCAAAGTGCTCTTCGAACAGGCATCGATAAGGGCTTCAGCACTCTAGCCCGTCTAGTGATTGATCAGTGGTCTAGTGTTTCGGCTGTCACTACGCACCGGAATCCTGTGTCGTCGTCGCACATGGACGCTGCGGCGTCGTTGAACGACGATGGCGTTGCCCGGAGGAACGGACTGGTCCAGGCACCGCCCTTCAACTCGTGCCTACCGGGCTTGGGCTCCGTGGAGCACCATTCCCAGATGTTGCCGCACAAGTCGAACACCCCATACGGGCTCACTCCACTTTGATAACAATTCACGGCGGTTGTGCTACCAACGCCGTGCTCACGAACGTTGCACTTGGCCGGTGTGGGCTGGTCACCCCACGGGTAGACGGTGCCCCTGGTGCCACGGGCGGCCTTCTCCCATTGCTGCCCGCTCGGCAAGGACTTCCCCGCCCACTCGGCGTACGCGGCCGCATCGTTCCAGGTCACGAAGACCACGGGATGATCACTCAGGCGCTCAGGGGGCCGCCCGTCGGTCCAGTGTTGGGGCGGCGTATGATCAGTAGCGGCAATGAACCGCGCGTACTCGGCATTGGTCACCGGGTAAACGTCGATATAGAATGTCGGCAACCATATGGGTTCATTTCCTGGCCCAGACAGGAAAACGCTTCCATCAATCTTGGCCATCAACCGACCATCCACCGGATGGCGAATGTGGCTCTCTCCGATGGGTTCCGTGACCGCACCATTGGACCCCTCAGTTACCAGCGAGCCCACGGCGAGGAAGGAAAAGCGCGCTTGGGTATCGGGATCACATCGCGCCAACGATGTGTCGAGAGCCGCCTGATTGACCGGCCTGGGGCGGATATTCTCCCGCCCTGCTTCCCATTTTGAAATCATCCGCTCACTAACGCCCAAACGTGCCGCAAAATCCCGGATGCTCATCCGCTTTGCCTCGCGGAGCACCCGGACCTCAATTCCCGTCCAACGTTGAACTGTAGTCACTTCGCTGCTTTCTGTCCGATTCAGGCCGTACCACCTACCGCTTCACATATGTGCCCCGGCCGCGCACGACGGTCACCACCCCGGCTTTGCTTAGTTCGGCCACGGCTGATCGGACAGTCGGTCGGCTGACCGCATAGATATCCATCAGCTCGTGCTCTGCGGGCAGTCGACTGCCGCGCGGCAACTCCCCGGACTTGACCATGTCCGCGATGTCGTCCGCCACCTGCCGATACAGCAGGGCAGGCCCATCACGGTCGATCTGGTCAGCGCGGGAAGTCCAAGCCATGGTGCGGACGGTAGATGTCCTCCGAGCTGCAACGATGATGTACAATCTCACATGTTGTCATAGGACGTCATATCTTGACCTGTACGTCCTTGACGCACCGTACCGATGCGGAACCCCCATACGGGTAACCGCACCAGAGCGATCGATGGCGAGTGTGGACTGTCAGGGAGTGATCATGAGTCAGACGCGCGGCACCATGCACACCACGTGGCGGTCAATGTCGCTGGGTGGCGAGCAAGCGTCCGCGACTGACCTTGCTCTTGGAGCCGGTCGTAGACGGTCTTGGGTCCGCTACGACCTTCGCGTAACCGACATCCCAACCTAGCTAGCGAGAGGACAGCGCCCACGATTCCGGAGGAAACACCCCCACGAGCGTCGACCGAGGAGGGACAATTGCACGGGTACTGTGACTAGCGAGAACTACATTAAGTGACCAAATCATAGGCGGTGTGCGTACATGAGAGGTGGTGCAATGCGCAGAGTATACCCAGCACGA
>DATEMN010000045.1:0-8704 GCA_035275565.1 Pseudonocardiaceae bacterium
GGGTGTGACGCACGACACAGACCACCTCGACGCCCCGGAGTCCACGGACCCGGGGCGTCGTGCTGCCGGGGAATGCGGACTCCGGGACACGATCTAGGAGACCACCGAGATGCCCACTCACGCGACCACCGAGGCAGCGCCTGGTACCCAGAACGGCTCCCCAGCCGACCTCGACGCGCTGCGCACTGAGATCGACGACCTCGACGCCGAGATCCTGCGGCTGGTGCAGCGACGCACCGAGGTGTCCCAGGCGATCGGCAGCGCCAGGCGAGCCGCCGGCGGCCCCCGGGTCGTGCACGGCCGCGAGATGGCTGTCCTGGACCGCTACAGCGAGCTGGGTACCGAGGGCCACGAGCTAGCGATGCTGCTGCTGCGGCTGGGGCGCGGGCGGCTCGGGCGCTGATCGTCGCCGGCACCAGCACAGATCGACGGCCAGCAGGAGCACACTGGTCGCATGGTGCTCAATCTGATTGCCGTCCTCGCCGCGCTCGCCGGGTTGCTGGCCGCATTGGCGCACGGCGGATACCTCGCAATGCTGGGATCGGCGGCGAACCGGCGGGCCGGCGGCGAACCGACCCACCAATACGTCCGCAGCCGGGTCCCGGTGGCTGCGGTGACCCTCGGCGTGGCACTGCTCGCGCTCTTACTCACCAGGGGCGGCTCGGGTGCCGACATCCTCGCCATCCTGGCCGGAGCCGGCAGCGGCGTGGTGGGCTACCAGGCCCTGCAGGGCACCCGGACGCGCTTCCGAACCGGCGGTTAACATCCGATACCCCCAGCGCAGACTTACACCAAACGGCGGTCAGAGGCCCAGCGGGACAGCTCGTAACGGTTGGACAGCTGGGTCTTACGCAGCACCGACGACACGTGGGTCTCCACTGTCTTGATCGAGATAAACAGCTCGGCGGCGATCTCCTTATAGGCGTAACCGCGGGCCAGTAGCCGCAGCACGTCGCGCTCTCGCGGAGTGAGCAGATCCAACTCCGGGTCGCCGACCGGCGCTGCCCCGGGTCGGTGGGCGAAGGCGTCGAGCACGAAACCGGCCAACCGCGGGGAGAACACCGGGTCGCCCGCGTGCAGCCGGCGTACCGCGTCCACCAGCTCCCGCCCGGAGATCGCCTTGGTCACGTACCCGCGGGCTCCGCCCCGGATCACCGCGATCACGTCCTCGGCCGCATCGGACACCGACAGCGCGAGGAACACCACGTCGGGCTGCTCAGGACGGACCCGGCGCAGCACCTCCGCGCCGCCGCCGTCGGGCATGTGCACATCGAGAAGCACGACGTCGGGACGCAGGTGCTCGATACCGGTGACGGCCTCCGGCACCGAACCGGCCTCGCCGACCACGACGACCGACGGCATCTCCGGTTCCGCCGAGCCGGCCCGGTCCAGCTCGGCCTTCACGCCGGTGCGGAACAGCGCATGGTCGTCCACCAAGAAAACCCCGATGGTCATGATTCCTCCCCGCCCGCGCGGCGCGCGATGGCCAGTTGGATCTCGGTGCCCGCACCGGGGGCGGTGCGCAAGGTCACCGTCCCGCCGTGCCGTTCCATCCTGCCGCGAATCGAGTCGGCCAAGCCGTGCCGGTCGTCGGCGACCGCCGCCGGGTCGAATCCGGTGCCCCGATCCCGAACGAAGACGTGCACCTGCCCGGGCTCGACCTCGGCATACACACTCACTTCGGCGACCCCGGCGTGCTTGGCCGCATTGACCATCGCCTCCCGGCTGGCCTGCACCAGCGCGGTCAGCGGCTCCTCGAGGACACAATCACCCACCACGACGACCTGCACGCTCACCGCGTAGGTGTCCTCCACCTCGCCGGCGGCAGCGTGCAGAGTCGCCGCGAACGCTGCCACCGCAGTGTCATCGTCGGCGCTGTGGGGCACCGAGCGCCCGTAGCCACGCGGGCCGTACAGCCAGGAGCGAAGCTCCCGCTCCTGGCCCCGGGCCAACCGGCGGACCTCCCGGGCCGAATCGGACTGCTGCTGGATCAACGCGAGGGTCTGGAGCACCGAGTCGTGCAGGTGCGCCGCGATCTCGGCCCGCTCCTCGGTGCGGATCCGGGCCCGGCGTTCCTCACCCAACACGCTCATCAGCCGCAACCACCAGGGCACGGTGAGCACGGCCACCCCGACCAGGGTCGCGGCGACAGCGAGCAACGCGAACCGCAGCTGACCGAGGTTGTCCTGATTGACCAGGAACACCGCGATCCCGCTGGTCACCAGCGCGATCCCGGCCAACACCCGGAGCAGCGCCATCTTCCCGCCGCCGAGCAACACGCCCGCGCCACTGCGCCAGCGGGTCCGTTGGCTCGCGTCGGCCTCCCGCCACACCACCCCCGCACCGACCAGGGCGATCCCCAGCGGACCGGTCACCCAGCCGCCCCAAGCACTGCCCAGGGCGGCACCGGCCAACGCCAAACCTATGCCGAGCACGAGCAGACCAACCGCCTGCTGGCGCTCTCGCGCGGTAGTCGGCCGGCCAGCACCGGAATCGGTCGCCGGCACGAGCACCCACAGCAAGATGTAGCCCACCAACCCAGCTCCGCCGAGGCCGGCGAGCACCACGAAGATCACTCGCACCCACAGCACCGGCACCCCGAGGTGCTCGGCGATCCCGATGGACACCCCGGCGATGACCCGGCCGGACCGATGCCGACGCAACGGTGACCACCCCGGACCGTCCGGGGCGCGATCCACCAAGGATTCCGCCAAGGATGCAGCGGACGCAGCCGGAGGTCGGCCGCGCACCGGCTGAGTGACCGGGGGAATCCCGGCCGCCTGCTCCGCCGATGTGCTCATGGTCGCCATCGTCACACGTTCGGTGTGCCGGGGGTATCAGGGGCGACCCCGGTATCCCCCGACTCGGGGACGGATTCAGGGTCAACCCCGATGGCGCTAGCCGTCCCCGCAGTCCAGGCTCGACGGCGTGAGTGGGATCAACGTGCAGGACATGACGCACGACTTCTGGGCCACCAGGCCGCGCCGTCGAAGCGACGACGGCAAGATCGGCGGAGTCGCGGCGGCGATCGGGCGCCGGTATGCCGTCGACCCGGTACTGGTTCGGGTGGCGTTCATCGTGGCTACCCTGTTCAGCTTGGTGGGGGTGTTGCTGTACCTGGTCGGCTGGTTACTGCTGCCCGCCGAGGAAGATCAGGTCTCCGCCGCGGAGAGTGTGCTCGGGCAGGGGCGCAGCTCGATGTCGCCACTGCTCACGTCGGTGCTCATCCTGCTGCTGATCCCGACGTCGTGGGCCGTGTTCAGCGGGCCGGCGTCAGGTGTGCTCGGGCTTGCGGTGGCCGTAGGGGCATTGGTCCTGCTGCACCGGTCCCGGGCCGGGCTGGGCGAGATCACCCGTCCAACCGGGTCTGACGCGGTAGCGACCAGGGCTGAGGAGCAGCCGGGCCCGCCGGGAGAACCAGGCGCGACGACCGACCAACTGACCCCCCCAGCGTGGGACCCGCTCGGAGCGGCATCCCCCGTTGGGGACCTGCCGGAACCCGCACCAGTGCCGCTACCGCCGTCGCGGCTCAGGATCACCCCGATCACGCTCGGGCTGGCACTGCTCACCGGTGGCCTCGCGTTGGTGTTGCTGCCTGCGCTGACACCCGCCCAGATCGCCGCACTGCTGCTGGGTGTGATCGGGCTCGGCCTGATAGCCGGCTCGTTCCTGCGGGGCGGCCGGGGACTGATCATGGTCGCCGTCCCGCTGAGCGTGCTCACCTGGGTGCTACAGGCGGCCCCGGTGTCGGGTCTCACGACGGGAGACGGCCGTTGGAACCCGGTCACGACCACCGAAGTACAGCCCCGCTATGAGCTCACCGTGGGCAACGGCCAGCTGGACCTCTCCGGCCTGCAGCTCGCCGGCGCGCAGGTTGTGACCACCAGCGTCGCGGTAGGGATGGGACAGACCGACATCATCCTGCCGCCGAACATCGACGCGCGGGTGAGCTGCCGGGCACAGCTCGGAACCGTCGACTGTCTCGGTGTGACCGACAACAGGGGCTTGCCGGCCCGGGTGACCGCGACCGACGACGGACCCGACGGACCCGGCGGTGGTCTGCTGGTGCTGGACGTGCACGCCGGTATGGGCAACATCAACGTGGAGCGTCGATCATGAGCGGAACAGACCCGGCGATGACGGACCCCGGGCTTCCTGGCACCGACGAGCCGGGCGAGGTGACTCCACGGCGCGGCCCGGACCTGCTCACCTTGGCCGTCGGGCTGGGCGCGCTGGGTATCGCCGGCACCACGCTGCTAGGCGGTGTCATCTGGCTACCCGAGGTAGACACCCGATGGCTGCTCGCATCCGTGGCGCTGGCCGTCGGCCTGATGTTAGTGATCAGCTCGTTCCGGCACCCCCGAAGCTGACATCCCTCGCCGCCAGTCGGAGCCGAATCGCAGTTCCGAAGCGCCCCGCCGAGTGCCAGTCGGAGCCGAATGGCGGTCGCAGCGCTTCGACGGGTTCGAAGGTGAGTAAGCTTACTGATTCCCCTCCGGGGCTGGTATAGCCGATCATAGGGTATGACCGGATCGGGTACCCCTGAACCATCGCTGTCCCGGCTGGCCGACGAGCTCACCGCGGTGGGCCATCGGCTGACCTGGATCGGGACCGAGCTGCGGCGGGTGGACGCCGCAACACGCGCATACCCGGCCGCCGTGGCAGCGCCGCTCGCCGCCCCGCTGCCACCACCGGTACCACGCAGGCCCGGGCTGCTGGAACGGGAGGGGGCCGGCGGCAGGTTGCTGGCCTGGGTCGGCGGCGCCGTCACCCTGCTCGGAGTGCTGCTTTTGCTGGTGCTCGCCGTGCAGCGCGGCTGGCTCGGGCCGTTGCCCCGGGTGCTCGGTGGGGCCGTGCTGGCGCTGGCATTGATCGGAGTCGGTATCGCGGTGCACCGCCGGCCGGCCGGGCGGGTCGGTGGCGTGGTATTGGCGGCCACCGGGTTCGCCGCGCTCTACCTGGACACGGTCGCTGCCACGGTGCTGTACGGCTACCTGACCACCGGGGTCGGACTTGTGGTCGGGCTGCTGGTGGCGGCGGCCGGGTTGGCATTGGCCGACCACTGGCAGGCCGAGCCGCTGGCGGTCGCGGTGGTGGTCGGAGCCGCGGTGCTCGGTCCGGTGCTCACCGGGCTGGACCCGGTGCCGCTGGTCGGGTTCCTGCTGGTGTTGCAGGTCGCGGCCACCCCGGTGCAGCTGCGCCGGGACTGGACCGCGCTGCCGATCGTCGCCGCGCTGCCCCCGTTGCTCGCCGCACTGGCCCTGGATCTGACGGCCGCGATCGACGGCGTGCGTACGGGCATCGCGGTGATGGTGCCCGCGGTGACGGTGGTCGCCCTCGCGGTGGCCCTGCTCGGGTCCTGGTGGGCGCGACACCGAAACCCGGTGGCCCCCGCCCCGCTGGTGGTGCTGGCCGGGTCCGCGCTGCCGCTGCTGGTGCTGGCACCGTCGCTGCGTCCGATCCCCGGCACCCTGGCCGTCACGGCGCTGTCCGCAGCGTTACTAGCCCTGTGGTATGTCCCGCGTTGGCGCACCGACCTCCTGCCGCCGGCCACTGGGGCGGTGGCAGGGGGGCTTGGCGTGCTGGCCGGGTTCGAGGCGACCGCGCTAGCGCTGGACGATGCGCCGTGGGCAGCGACACTGCTCGGGGAGGCGATCGTGCTGGCCGGGCTCGCGGCTGTGGTGCGCAGCCGCGCGATGCTCGGGGTGGCCACCGCGTTCGGAGTGATCGGCTGGCTTGTCGCGCTGCTCGAAGTGGTGCCACCGCCCGCCGTGTTGATCTTTCCGGCGGGACCGTTCGTCATCGGGGCGCAGGCAGACGTCGGTGCGCTGGTCATCGGGGCCGGCGTGGGGATACTGCTAGCGGGGATGGCACTGGTCGGGCCGTGGGCGGCGCACCGCTTGGGCGTGCTGCGGGCCAGCACGCAGAACGCCCCGCTGTGGGTGCTGGCTGGGCTGGGCGTGCTCTACGGCGCGACGGCGAGCACGGTCGCGGTCGCGCTGCTGGTGCTGCCCGACCGGACCGGATTCCTCACCGGACACGTCGTGGTCACGGTGTCCTGGACAGTCGCCGCGCTGGTATTGCTTGCCCGGGGGCTACGCTCAGTGCCGATCCGGGCCGCCGGGCTGAGCCTGGTCGGCGCGGCGGTCGCCAAACTGGTGCTGTTCGACCTCAGCGCGTTGGACGGGTTCGCGCGAGTGTCGGCATTCCTCGGCGCCGGCCTCATCCTGCTAGCCGCTGGCACCAGATACACCCAAATGATCGCCGAATCCTCATCTTCCCCCCGTTGAGCGCGCCCGCCGCCATTCGGAGCCGAATCGCGGTTGCAGCGACTATGTAGTCTACGTTGTCGCCGTGCCTTGGGATTCGATGATTTTGACGGCGACGTGGGCGACCAGGCGGTCATCCGGGTCGGCGAGGTCGAGACCGGTGATCGCCTTGATGCGGGCGGCACGGTAAGCGACGGTGTTGGTGTGCACGTGCAGCATCCGAGCGGATCGCTTGTGACTGCCGTGGTGGTGCAAGTACGCCGACAGGGTGTGCACCAGATCCGTGCGGTGCTCCGCGTCATAGTCGAGCAACGGTCCGAGCACATCACGGGCGAACCCCGTCAACTGCTGCATATCACCGATCGTGCACAGCAACCGGTAGATGCCCAGCTCGTCGTAGCGGACCAGCTGGCCGACCCGACCCAGCCGCAGCCCAAGGTCGATCGCCCGCTCTGCTTGGCGGACCGCCCGGGGCGCGAGTTCTGGGGAGTCCACCGATTCACTCACCCCGCAAGTGACGTCCGAACTCAGCCGGCCCCCAGTACCCAGCTGGCACAGCGCCGTCAGCGCCTCGGTACCCGGACCATCCGGCACGATCACGACCAACGCGCCGTCGCGCACCGCAGCAGCCGCACCCGGCAATGCCGCCGTGATCCGCTGCATCCCTGCGGCCGCATCCGACGGCGCCGGGCGCAGCATCGCGACGCGTAGCGGCTCGTCGTCACTCAGCCCCAGCGACCGGGCCTTGCGCCGGGCGTCCTGGGCGTCCAGGAAATGACCGGAAACCAGCGCGTCGACCATGCTGCCGCGGTAGCGCAGATCCAGTTCAGCGCTGGTCTTCTCGTGCGCCAGGGTCAACGCGAACAGGGTGGCCGCGTAGGTGACGGTGAGGAACTCGGCGTCGTCGGGCTGCGCCTCGCATCCGGTGGCTGGAGGTGCCTCATCGAGGACGAGCAGGTAGCCCAGGCTGGTGTCGCCGACCACGACGGGAGCCACCAAGCAAGCCTCGTCGAGCAGCGACCCGGGGATCGCCGGGATCCGCAGCGGCCGCCGCGACGCCTCCAACGCGCGCAACAACCGGTCGACGCTGGGGTCCGTGCGGTTCCACCGCAACCCACGTGAAGAGTCAGGACGGCCGGCTTGGGCACGTAGTTGAAACGCCGTATCCAGCAACACGATCCGCTTGCCCACCAGCCGAGCGAACACCTCCGTGAGCCGCACCGGATCGGCCCCGCCCAGCGCTGCGTCGGCGAGCTCGTCGCAGACCGCCATGGTTCGCCGGTAGATCGAGTTCTGCCGGGACAAACCAGTCAGCGCAGCGCCCGAGCCACTCCAGGCCGGCTCGGGCACCGCCGGGCTGGTCATGGGCCGGCCCGCAACTCAGCCAGGGCTTGGACCAGCGGCACCGCCTGGTCGTCTCTGCCGTTGGGCACGTGCACCACGACACCGGAAACCACGTGCCGGAGCTTCTCCACCGCACCCACCGCGAGCTCGACGGTCTGCGCGGGGTCATCGCGGTGACGCCGGGCCGAGGCCAGCACCGACAACGGGATCGAGACCCCGGGGACCTCGTAGGACAACCGTTGCAGAGTGCGGATGTCTTCGAACGGGGCGAGTGTGGCGAGCACCGGCAGCGTCACGCCGCGGGTCCGCAACGCGTCGAGCACCCGGATCGCCTCCTCGACGTCGTAGATCACATCGGTGACCAGGAAGTGCGCCCCGGCACGAAGCTCGGCCTCGGCCTTGTCCAGCTCGGGTCCGAGATCGCTGGCGGCGATGCGCAACGAACCCCCGATCACGAACCGGGTGCGTTCCGCTGTGGCGATGCCCCGCCAGTCGATGCCCTCGTTGAGCGCGCTGAGCATGGCGACGAGCCCGACCGAGTCGACATCCCAGGGTGTCCCGCCGCCGGCGCTGGGGTAGTCGCCGGCCACCCGCGGGCTGCCGGTGCGACACACCACGATCCGCAGGCCCAGCGCGTGCGCACCGAGCAGGTCGGCCTGCAGGGCGGCGAGGTTGCGGTCGGCGGCCTCCACCGGCAACAGCACCTCACTGCCCACCCGCTCGCGGACCACCACGGCGGCACCGACAGGGCTGATCCGCGCGGCTGGTGGCGCCGCTTCGATGATGGCCAGCGCCTCTGCGCCGGCCGCCCGCAGCATGGTCGCCCGCTCGAGGAACTCCGGTACCTGCGGGCCATTCGGAACCTGCAATCCGGCGGCCACCACCAGCTCGCCCTCCCACGGCCAACCGGGGGACGGCGGCACGGCTGGCGCACCCCGCACGATGGCCGGGCTGGTCGCTGGTGAACGCTGGACGGGAGGCAGCGCGGCGACCGCCTGGGAGATCGCCCGCACGTGAGCGGGGGTGGTCCCGCAGCAGCCGCCCAGCAGGGTGGCCCCCGCGGCCACGAACCGGGCCGCGGCCTCGGCGAA
>DATEMN010000046.1:0-16001 GCA_035275565.1 Pseudonocardiaceae bacterium
ACCGCCGGCAGCAGCGTGCCGGACGTCCGGCGCACCGCAGGCGTAATGAACTGCCCGAGGTGAAACACCGGCATGCGCCGATCCCGGGCGGCACGGCGCAGCCGGAGGAAGACGATCGGCGACTCCTCCTCGGGCTCGAAGGCCACGCAGAGCACCGCGGGTGCCTGGCTGAGGTCGCGGTAGGTCACCCCACCGGTGTCGGGGGTGACCCTCACCACGTGCGCGGCGAGGAAGTCCAGCTCCTCGGCCGAATGCAGCCGGGCCCGGAAGTCGATGTCGTGGGTGCTCAACGCGACCCGGGCGAATTTCGCGTAGGCGTAGGCGTCCTCGACGGTGAGCCGACCGCCGGTGAGCACCCCGACACCGCGATCCCGGCTGGCGAGCAGCCCAGCGGCCGCGGCCTGCAGCGCCTCGGTCCACGACGACGGCTTCAGCTCACCGGAAGTGTCCCGGATCAGCGGCCGGGTGATCCGGTCCTCGGCGCTGGTGTAGGTGAAGGCGAAGCGGCCCTTGTCGCAGTTCCACTCCTCGTTGACCTGCGGGTCGTGCCCGGCGAGCCGGCGCAGCACGATGCCCCGTCGCCAGTCGGTGCGCTGCGCGCAGCCCGACGCGCAGTGTTCGCACACTCCCAGGGTGGAGACCAGGTCGAAGGGTCGGGACCGGAACCGGTAGGCGGCGCTGGTCAGCGCGCCGACCGGGCAGATCTGGATGGTGTTGCCGGAGAAGTAAGACTGGAAGGGTTTGTCGGCCGCCACCCCCACCTGCTGATCCGGCCCGCGCTCGAGCATGTCGATGAACGAGTCCCCGGCGATCTGCTCGGAGAACCGGGTGCAGCGCGCGCAGAGCACGCAACGCTCCCGGTCTAGCAGTATCTCCGACGAGATCGCGATCGGTTTGGCGAAGGTGCGTTTGGTGTCGAGGAACCGGGAGTCCCCCCGGCCGTTGGACAGCGCCTGGTTCTGCAACGGGCACTCGCCGCCCTTGTCACAGATCGGGCAGTCCAGCGGGTGGTTGATGAGCAACAGCTCCATCACGCCCTGCTGTGCCTTGTCGGCTACCGGCGAGGTGTGCTGGGTCTTGACGACCATGCCGTCGGCGACCGTGATACTGCAGCTGGCCTGCGGTTTGGGCATCGGGCGCCCGCCCATCTCCACCTCGACCAGGCACTGCCGGCAGGCGGCGACCGGGTCGAGCAGCGGGTGGTCGCAGAATCGCGGGACGATGATGCCCAGCCGCTCGCAGGTTCGGATCACCAGCTCGCCCTTGGGGGCGTCGACCTCGTGACCGTCGATGGTCAGCCGGACGTGCCCCTCGGGAACGGCCCGGTTGGTCTCTTGCTGTGCCAGTGTCATCGGTGCGATCCCCCGACCGTGACCGGGGCCTTGGCCTGCTGGGTCGAGCCGGCGAACCCGGGTTGCTGAGCGCACAGCCGCAGGAACTCCGGCCGGAAATACTTGATCGCGCTGGTGATCGGGCTGGCGGCCCCGTCACCGAGCGCGCAGAACGACCGGCCCAGGATGTTGTCACAGATGTCGAGCATGGTGTCCACATCCGACGCGGTGCCTTCGTGGCGCAGCATCCGCTGCAGGATCTGGACCAGCCAGTAGGTCCCCTCCCGGCACGGGGTGCATTTGCCGCAGGATTCGTGCTTGTAGAACTCGGTCCACTTCAGCACCGCCCACGGCACGCTCACCGTCTGGTTGAAGACCATGACCGCGGTGGTGCCCAGCATGGAGCCGGCCGCCGCGGCGCCCTCGAAGTCCAGCGGGATGTCGAGGTGCGCGGCGGTCAGCAGCGGGGTGGACGACCCGCCGGGCGTCCAGAACTTCAACGGGCCGCCCTTCATCCCGCCCGCCATGTCCAGCAGCTCGCGCAGCGTGATCCCCAGCGGCGCCTCGTACTGGCCTGGCCGCTGCACGTGCCCGGAGATCGAGTAGATCTTGGGACCGGGGGATTTCTCGGTGCCCATCGCCCGGAACCAGTCCGACCCGCCGTTGACGATGTAAGGCACGCTGCAGATCGTCTCGACGTTGTTCACCACGGTGGGTGCGGCATAGAGCCCGGAGGTGGCCGGGAACGGGGGCTTGAGCCGGGGCTGGCCCCGGCGGCCCTCCAACGAGTCCAGCAGCGCGGTCTCCTCACCACAGATATAGGCGCCCGCGCCGGCGTGGATGACGATGTCGAGGTCGAATCCGGAGCCGAGAATGTCCTTGCCCAGGTACCCGGCCTGGTATGCCTCCGCGACCGCCTGCTGCAGCCGGCGGTGGCAGTGCAGCATCTCACCACGCACGTAGATGTAGCACTCGTGGGCGCGGATCGCGTAGCTGGTGATGACACAACCCTCGATCAGCGAGTGCGGATCGGCCATCATCAACGGCACGTCCTTGCAGGTACCCGGCTCCCCCTCGTCGGCGTTGATCACCAGGTACTTGGGTTTGGCCGCCGCCCCCGCGGCCTGCTCACCCGGCTTGACCTGCGGGATGAAGCTCCACTTCAGCCCAGTGGGAAAACCCGCACCGCCGCGTCCCCGCAGCCCGGAGTCCTTGATCAGCTGGATCAGCTGGTCGGGATGGGCGGCCAGCGCGGTGCGCAGCGCCGTGTACCCCTCGAGCTGGGTGTAGGTCTCCAGGGTCCAGGACTTCGGCGACGGCCACCGCCGGGTCAGCACCGGGGTGAGCGCTCGCTCGGTCACGGCTCCTCCTGCTGCCGGCGTGGTCACTTCTTGTCCGGAACTGTAGGCAACGAGATCTCGTCCGGCATAGCAGGCGCCTGCCAGCCCCGCTCCTCGGCGAGCCGGTTACCGGCCAGCGTCTCGGGCGCCGCCGAGGGCGCGTCCACCGCGGCCCGCAGCTGCTCCGGCGTGCCGAAGAAGCCAGCCAGTTCCAGCTCGACGGTCCGCCAGTCGGTCAACGGTGCACCGCGAGTCGGCGCCGGCCGGTCCCCGCGGCGCAGCGCGTCCACCAGCGCCACGGCCGATTCCGGGGTCTGGTTGTCGTAGAACTCGTAGTTCACCTGCAGTACCGGAGCCAGGTCGCAGGCCGCCAGGCACTCGGCGTGCTCCAGGGTGATCGAGCCCTTCGAGCCGGGCGTGCCCGCGGTCTCCTCGTGACCGAGCCCGAGCTTCTTACCCAGCCTGGCGTAGATCTCGTCGCCGCCCAGCATCGCGCACAACGTGTTGGTGCACACGCTGATCAGATGCTCACCACCGGGCTTGCGCTTGTACATCGTATAGAAGGTGGCCACCGCGCTCACCTCGGCGGTGGTGATCTCCAGCAGCTGCGCGCAGAACACGATCCCGGCCTGGCTGACGTGCCCCTGCACGCTCTGCACCAAGTGCAGCAGCGGCAGCAGAGCCGACCGGGTCACCGGGTAACGAGCGACGATCTGCTGTGCCCGTTGCCGGGTCTGCTCGTCGAAGACGCTGGTATCCACCGCGGAGCTCATCGGTCCACCCCTCCCATCACCGGATCGATCGACGCCACCGCGGCGATGACATCGGCCAGCAGACCGCCCTCACTCATCGCCGGCATGGACTGCAGGTTGACGAAGCTGGGATCCCGGACATGCACCCGCAACGGCCTGGTCCCACCATCGGAGACCAGGTGATACCCCAGCTCTCCGCGCGGTGACTCCACCGCGGCGTAGGCCTGACCCGGTGGTACCGAGAAGCCCTCGGTGACCAGCTTGAAGTGGTGGATCAGCGCCTCCATGGACTGTCCCATGATCTTGCGGACGTACTCCAGCGAGTTACCCATCCCGTCGGCGCCAATGGACAGCTGGGCCGGCCACGCGATCTTGGTGTCGGCCACCATCACCGGTCCGGGCTCCAGCTTGTCCAGGCACTGCGCCACGATCTTGAGGGACTGGTGGATCTCCTCCACCCGCAGCAGGTAACGGGCATAGGCGTCGGCGTCGGTGGAGGTGGGGACCTCGAAGTCGTACTCCTCATAACCGCAGTAAGGCTCGACCTTGCGCAGGTCCCACTCCAGGCCGGCACAGCGCAGGATCGGGCCGGTGACACCGAGCTGCAGGCAGCCGTCCAACGGCAGGTAGGCCACCTTGTGCAGCCGCTGCTTCCAGATCGGCTGCCCGGTGAGCAGCTTGTCGTAGTCCGGCAGCCGGGAGTCCATCACCTTCAGGAAGTCCCGGACCTTGGTGTCGTAGTCTTCGGGCAGGTCTTGGGCAACGCCACCGGGCCGGATGAACGCGTGGTTCATCCGCAGGCCGGTGAGGAACTCCAGCAGGTGCAGGACCTCCTCACGCTCCCGGAACCCCGCGGTCATCCCGGTCAGCGCGCCGAGTTCCATCCCGCCGGTCGCGATCGCCACCAGGTGCGAGCTGACCCGGTTGAGCTCCATCAGCAGCACCCGGATCACCTGCGCCCGCCGCGGCACGGTGATCCCGAGCAGTTTCTCGGTCGCCAGGCAGTAGCCGGCCTCGTTGAACAGCGGCGCCAGGTAATCCATTCGGGTGACGAAGGTGACACCCTGAGTCCACGTCCGGTACTCGCAGTTCTTCTCGATACCGGTGTGCAGGTAGCCGATCACCGAACGGGCCTGGGTGATGATCTCGCCTTCCAGCTCCAGCACCAGTCGCAGCACGCCATGCGTAGACGGGTGCTGCGGCCCCATGTTGACGACGATGCGCTCGTCATGCTTGAAGTCCTCGAGCAGACCGTCCCAGTCACCACCGGTGACGGTGTAGATCCGGCCCTCGGTGGTCTCCCGCGCGCTGGCGTAGGGGTCCGTGCTGGTGCTGCCACCCGTCCCGGTGTCACTGGTGGTTCCACTGGCGACGGTGTGCGCCGGTTCTGTCTTCCTGCTCACGAATACGCCCTCCGCTGGTCGGGCGGGGGGATCTCAGCGCCGCCCTTGTACTCCACCGGGATCCCGCCGAGCGGGTAGTCCTTGCGCTGCGGGTGGCCGTCCCAATCGTCGGGCATCAAGATGCGGGTCAGCGCCGGGTGACCATCGAAAACGATGCCGAACATGTCCCATGCCTCCCGCTCGTGCCAGTCCGCGGTCGGGTAGACCTCGACCACACTGGGCACGTGGGCATCCTCGACGTCGACGGCGACCTCGAGGCGAATCCGGCGCCGGTAGGTCATCGAGGTGAGGTGGTAGACCACGTGCAGCCGCTGCGCGACCTCGGTGCCGTAGTCCACCCCGGACACTGAGCCGCACAGCTCAAAGCGCAGCGCCGGATCATCGCGCAGGATGCGGCACAACCCCACGATGTGCTCCCGGCACACGTAGTAGGTGATCTCCCCACGATCCACAGTGACCTGCTGGATCGCCTCGGCGGGTACCCCACGCTCGTGCATCGCGGCGAACAGCTCGTCGGTGAACTCGTCGAACCAGCCGCCGTAAGGCCGCTGCGCCGCGGCCGGCACGTACGCCGGTAGCGCCAGCCCGCCGAACCCGGAGGTGTCGCCGGAACCACGAACGCCGAACATGCCCTGCCGTGCCCGGCCGGCGACCACCCCGCCCCGCGCCTCGTGCTCAGCCTGCTCAGCCTCGTCTCGCTCGGCTGAACTGTACTGACCGGGGGCGAGGTCCTTACCGTTGCCCGGCATGCCGCTCACTGCCCCCGAACCTTGACGGGCTTGGGGGCATAACGAACCGAGGATGGCACCATTTCCGTGCGCTGGCCCGCTTTCTCCGCGGCCCGCTTGGGCCCGAGCGGCTCGTCCATGATCTTGGCATGCAGCTTGAGGATCGCGTCGATGAGCATCTCCGGCCGTGGTGGGCAACCAGGCAGGTACATGTCAACCGGGACGATGTGGTCCACACCCTGCACGATCGCATAGTTGTTGAACATCCCACCACTGGAGGCACAGACTCCCATCGCGAGCACCCAGCGAGGCTCGGGCATCTGGTCGTAGATCTGCCGCAGCACCGGAGCCATTTTGTTACTCACCCGGCCAGCCACGATCATCAGGTCCGCCTGGCGCGGGGAGGCCCGGAAGACCTCCATCCCGAACCGGGCCAGGTCATAACGGGGCGCCCCGGTCGTCATCATCTCGATCGCGCAGCAAGCCAGCCCGAACGTAGCAGGCCACAGCGACGACTTGCGCGTCCAGTTGACCACCTTCTCCACACTGGTCAACAGGATCCCGCTGGGCAACTTCTCCTCTAAACCCATGATCAGTTCCAGTCCAGCCCGCCGCGACGCCACACATAGGCGTAGGCAAAGCCCAAGGTCACGATGAACAGGGCAACCTCCACCAGGCCGAAGATTCCCAGCGAGTCCGCGGCGACCGCGAACGGGTAGAAGAAGACCATCTCGATATCGAACAGGATGAACAGCATCGCGGTGAGGTAGTACGCCACCGGCATCCGCCCGGCCCCCGCTACCGGCTGCGGTGACGGCTCGATACCGCACTCGTAGGCGTCGAGCTTGGCCTTGTTGTACCGACGCGGCCCGATGTAGGGGGCCGCGACCACAGAGAACACCGCAAAGGCCCCCGCCAGCAGGAGCATCACCACCAAAGGGACATAGGGCTGCAGCACTCGCGTCCCGTCCTTCCCGTCTCGTGACCGTTCGCACTACCCTACGTGCCAGCCGATCACGCGCTGCCTTGAGGCTAACCTACAGCGCCGCCCCGATCAGGGGTTTCTATGCTGGGTGGTCACGCACTGGGCGCCAGCCGGGTCATCGCCGTGATCACCCGGTCCATCGCGTCACCGTCGCGGCTGTCATAGAGGTTGGCCAACAGCTTGAGCATAAAGCGCATCAGCGTCGCGCGCGGCAAGGCGTGCCGGATCCCGGCTCGCATCACCGCCGGGTGGCCGATCAGCCGGCTGAACGTGGTGCCCAACCGGAAATAGCCCCCCAACTCCTCGCGCAGCGCACTGGGGTAACGCTGCAGCGCACGCTCCCGGGCCGGCCCCGCCGGGCGAGCCATCGCCTGGACCGCGCACTCCACGGCCAGCCCGGCGGACTGCATCGCGTACGCGATGCCCTCCCCGTTGAACGGGTTCACCATCCCACCGGCGTCGCCGACCAGCAGCAGACCCGCGCGGTAGTGCGGGGTGCGGTTGAAGGCCATCGGCAGTGCCGCGCCGAGGATCCTGCCGGTGGCGTTGCCCTCGCGGAAGCCCCACTCCTGCGGGGTGCCGTCCAACCAGGACCGCAGCAGCGCCCGGTAATCGGTCTTCCCGTATGCCTCAGAGGTCGACAGGATGCCCAGGCCGACGTTGGACGTCCCGTCGCCCATGCCGAAGATCCAGCCGTAGCCGGGCAGCAGCCTGGGCTGCTGTGGATCGGCGTTGTCCCAGATCTCCACGTGGCTTTCCAGGAAGTCGTCGTCGGTGCGGGGGCTGGTGTAGTAGCGCCGCACCCCGACCCCCATCGGCCGGTCCTCGCGCTTGTCCATCCCCAGACTCAACGCCAGCCGAGCGCTGACCCCGTCGCAGGCCAGGGTGAGCGGGGCGCGGTAAGTCACCGGCTGCTTGTCCGGCCCCTGCCGGGCCCGTACCCCGGTGACCCGACCGGTGCGCTCATCGGTGATCGCCTCGGTGACCGTGGTGCGCTCGTACAGCCGGGCGCCAGCCTTCTCCGCATGCCGCGCCAGCATCTCGTCGAAGTCCCGCCGCTGGCGGACCGCGCCATAAGCCGGAAAACTCGCCAGGTCGGGCCACGGCAGCTCGATCGTCACCCCACCACCCACCACCCGCAGGCCCCGGTTGTGCAACCAGCCAGCCTCGGCACTGGTGTCGATGCCCAGATCGATGAGCTGCTTGACCCCGCGCGGAGTCAGCCCGTCCCCGCACACCTTCTCCCGGGGAAAGGTGGACTTCTCCAGCAGCAGCACGTCCAGCCCGGCGCGGGCCAGGTACGACGCGGCCGTCGAGCCCGCCGGCCCGGCCCCCACCACGATCACGTCCGCGGCGTTGTCACTGGCGTTGGGCATCCGGCTCCCTCGCTGGTTAGCTGGCATCCAGGTGTCGAGTGTAGGCGCCAGCCAGCAGACCACTGGGAGCAGCGGCGCGATGACGGATCCGGAAACCTGGGGTGTCGCCGAAGGATACGAGAACAGCCAGGGGGACTGGCAAGACGTTCCGGGGACAACCGTCACGTCGATCCTGCACGCGATGGGACGCGCGCACCGCCGGCAACCGCCGGGCCTGGGCGCGGACACCCCCGTGGCCACCGCCCGGGCCGGGGAGCCGATCGGGGTGGCCGGCGGTCCGTGGCTGCTGGAGACCGAAGACGGCGGATCGTCCCAGCTGGACAGCCGGTTGCCGGCGGATCTGCCGCCCGGCTACCACCGGCTGCGGCGCGTGTCCGACGGGCATGACATGCTGCTGGTGGTCTCGCCAGGACGCTGCTACCTACCCGCGCGGCTGCGGACCTGGGGATGGGCGCTGCAGCTTTACGCGGCACGCTCGCGCAGCAGTTGGGGCATCGGCGATCTCGGTGATCTCCGCCGGTTGGCGCAGTGGTCGCGCGGCCAGGGCGCTGGCATGGCTCTGCTCAACCCGCTGCATGCGGTCACCCCGGGCGTGGCCCAAGAGGCCAGCCCGTACTACCCGAGCAGCCGCTGTTTCCGCAATCCCCTCTACCTCCGCATCGAGGACGTGCCGGGTGTCGACGGGACGGCCGACGACCTCGCCACCCGAGGCCGGGCGCTCAACGCCGACCGCCTGATCGACCGTGACGCGGTCTGGCAGCTGAAGCAGGCAGCGCTGGAGCACGCCTGGGTCCGCTTCCGGGACCGCGGCGGTAACGCCGGATTCGACCGTTACCGCGACGAGCAGGGCACCGCATTGGACCGTTTCGCCAGCTACTGCGCGCTATCCGAGCGACACGGCTCACCGTGGTCGAGCTGGCCGGCTGAGCTGCGGCGCCCCGATTCCCCGGCGGTGACCCAGTTCGCGGCCGAGCACCGCGACCGCATCCGCTTCCATCAGTGGCTGCAGTGGCTGATCGAGCAGCAACTGGCGGCGGCCGGCGCTGCGCTGGACCTGATGCAGGATCTCGCGATCGGAGTCGGCCCGGCTGGAGCCGACACCTGGCAATGGCAAGACGCGTTCGCGCTCGACGTGCGCGTCGGAGCGCCGCCGGACGAGTTCAACACCCAGGGGCAGGACTGGGGGCTGCCACCGCTGGACCCCTGGCGGCTGCGGCTGGCGCGGTATGAGCCGTACATCCGGACGCTGCGCGCCGGCTTCCGTTCCGCGGGAGGTCTGCGCCTCGACCATGTCATGGGTCTGTTCCGGCTGTTCTGGATCCCGCCGAACGCGGGTCCGGCGGACGGCACGTACGTGCGTTACCAGTGGCGCGAGATGCTCGACATCCTCGCGTTGGAGAGCATCCGGGCGCAGGCATACGTCGTCGGCGAGGACCTCGGCACGGTCGAGGACATGGTGCGCGACGAGCTAACGGCCCGAGACGTGCTGTCCTACCGGCTGCTGTGGTTCGAGGACGCACCACCCCGGCGGTTTCCGCAGCAGGCACTCGCGGCGGTCACCACGCATGACCTGCCGACGATCGCGGGGCTGTGGTCAGGGACAGACCTGGCCGAGCAGCGGGCCCTAGACCTCAAACCCAACGAGGAGTCAACCGAGGGCATCCGGTCGCGGCTGTGCAAGTGGGTCGGGCTATCCGGTACCGAGCGCGCTGATGAGGTCGTGGTGCGCACCCACGAGCTGCTCGCGCAGGCGCCGTCGCGGATCCTCAACGCCACCCTCGACGACGCCTTGGCGGTGCCGGAGCGGCCGAACATTCCCGGCACCACTCATGAGCGGCCGAACTGGTCGCTGGCGCTGCCAGTACCGCTGGAGGACATCGAGACCGACGCGCGGGTCGCGGCGATCGGGCGCGCACTGTGCCGCACTCAGCCTCAGCGACCCGAAGGGTAGCGCAGTGGGAAGCCATCCGCTCCTAGCCGTCTAGCCGCTGGAGGTGCTCCGCAGCGCGACGGCCTATGGGCTTGACCGCCCGATGCAGAGCGACGATGCCGCCGGTGAGGTCGCGCCACTCGACCTCACCCCAGCCCGCGGCGGCGATCCGTGTGGCGAGCGCCCGCTGGTCGGGCCACGCCTGGATGGACTCGGCGAGGTAGACGTACGCCTCCGGGTTGCTGCTCACCCGTCGAGCGACCGCCGGCAGGGCACCCATCAGGTACTCCAAGTACACCGTGCGAAACACCCGCCACGTGGGAGTGGAGAACTCACAGACGACCAGCCGGCCGCCGGGCTTGGTGACCCGGGCCAGCTCGGCCAGCGCGGCGTCAGGGTCGGCCACATTGCGCAGCCCAAAGGAGATCGTGACCGCGTCGAACGCCCCATCGGCGAACGGCAGTGCCAGCGCGTCAGCCCCCACCAGCGGAACCCCCAGTTGGTGGCCCTTCAAGTACCGCCAACCCCCTGTACGGCTGTCGTTAACCGCTGCCAACCGGGGAGCTTCTACCGGGGAGCCGTCGCCGGTCCCATCGCGGTGTCGGCCGGCCTGTCGACCAGCACGGAGCATCCCCAGGGAGAAGTCCGCAGCCACACACCACGCGCCGGCCCGAGCCAGCTCGACGGTGGAGACAGCGGTACCCGCGGCGACGTCGAGCACCCGCTCTCCCGATCCGGCAGCGACGGCGACCCGAGTGCACCGCCGCCACCAGTGATCCTGGCCGAACGACAGCACCGTGTTGGTCAGGTCATAACGGCGGGCCACCCCGTCGAACATCGCAGCGACGTCGCGAGGGTCCTTGTCCAGCCCAGCTCTCGGCACACCGCTCACCCTACGGTTGGTAGCCCTTCAAGTACCGCCAACGCCCTGTGCAGCTGTCGTTAACCACCGCCAACCCGCGGGATCTACCCGAGTAACCGTCATCAGCAGCACCTGGCCCACCGCCGGGTTGGCGGTGGTTACGAGCAGCCAGCGACGGGGTTGGCGGTACTTGAAGAGCTACCAAACGGCTTGGCGGCGTAACCACCAGGTCAGCGGCACCACCAGTGTCCACAGCGCCACCAGGGTGATCACGGCTGGCGTCACGCCGGTCATCCAGGTGCGCCCGGCGACCCGTACCTGCTCGGGATCAGCGCTGTTGTACTGCACCCGCACCAGCTGCCCCACTCGCAGCCCCGCCGGGTAGGCCACGCCCTCTTTCGGGCTGTACACCTGGCCGTCGGGCGTGGCGAACTGCACCAGGGTCCGTATTGAGGTCACCGCGAGCACCTGGGCTGTGGCGTGACCGGTACGAGCGTCGATCTCGGCGTCATCAAGTGCCGCCCCAGCCAGCGCCAGCACAATGAGCCCGGTCAGGACCCCGGCGGCGGCGAGCAACACCCACGGCACCGACCGGCGCAACCGGTCAAGATGCTGCCGCCAGACCCCGGTCACCGCAACGATCACCCGGCCGAGAATAGCCGCCCGCTACGGTACGGTCCTGAAAGCATCGAAACCTAGATCAGGCCGTCATCAAGATCACCTCGCCAAGTGAAGATCAGTGGCGCATGATACATGCATGGGCCGACTACCTTCGCGTGAGAAACCCCACACAGTGTCTTCGAAAGTCCGACTCGGTGAGCGGTCGATGACTGTTCGTCAACGGATATGCCGCGGGCTCACCCTCCCTGTCGTCGGAACCGTCATGGTCTTCACGCCGATGGCCTGTGCCGACCAGGAGAGCAAGACGCCTGCGGCGACATCCGCCGGCCAGGAACGCTTAAAGCCTCCGGTTTTGGCCGGCAGCGACACTCTCGTCGAGCCGACCGCAGGGGCCGAGGCCGTCACCTACAACCCGGCCCTGGCACCAGCCGGTGCAGCGATCCTGGCGGCCGTGACGCCATCGGGTTACGGCTCCCCCCGCACCGTGGCGACGTTGTCGGTCGCCGGGCTGCTGCCCAACCGGGGCTATGCCGTGCATGCGCACACCAACGCCTGCGGTACCACCGGCGAGGATGCAGGGCCGCACTACCAAAATCGCATCGATCCCGCCGCGACTCCCCAAGCGCCATCGACTAATCCCGAGTACGCCAACCCACACAACGAGATCTGGCTAGACATACGCACCGACGCGGACGGCTCAACCAGCATCCGCACCACCGTGCCCTTCAGCTTCACCGACCGGACACCCGGATCGATCGTGGTGCACGAGGCGGAAACCACCGCAACGGCCCCCGGTCAGGCTGGCTACGCGGGTGCCCGAATCGCCTGCCTCACCCTGACCCCTCAGTGACCGAAGGGTTCTGCGCGCAACTTGGGGACAACTCGGATGGTCCGAGAAGCAAGCCGCGCTCAGCCGGGTGGTGCGGGGGGGCGGGTGGGGCTGAACAGCCACGCCTGGGCGACATCATCGACCTGCTTGCCGGAGACCCGCTCGATGACGGCGAAGAAGTCGGCCACCGAACCGTTGCCACCGCGCCGCTCATCGGTCCAGGTACGCAGCGCAGTGAAGAAGCTTTCGTCCCCGACCGCCACCCGGAGCGCCTGCAGCGCCATGGCGCCGCGGGTGTAGACGGCTCCGCCGAGCACCTCGGCTACGCCGGGATCACCCGGTGGAGTCCGCCAGAAATCGGAATCCGCGGGCCTACGCGCGTAGTTCTGCGCGGCAATCTGCTGCGCGCTGGGACCGCCGGTGCGTTCGGAGTACAGCCACTCGGCGTAGTTTGCGAAGCCCTCGTTGAGCCAGATGTCGCTCCAGCGTCGCACCGAGACGCTGTCCCCGAACCACTGGTGGGCCAGCTCGTGCACCACCACTGTGATCTCCTCGCCGCCGACGAAGAACACTGGCCCGTAGACCGGGCGGGTCTGGGTCTCCAACGCGAATCCCATGGTGTCAGCGTCTGGCACCACACCGCCGAGATTCTCGAACGGGTAAGGGCCGAAGATCCCGGAGAGGAAGCTGACGGTTTCGGGCGTCCGCTCCACCGACGCCCGCGCGGCAGCCGCGACCTCCGGGTCGAGCCCCTCGGCATAGGCGGCCAGGTAGGGACCGAAAGAGGTGTCCCGCTGGACGATGTCGTACTGGCCGATCGCGACGAATGCCAGATAGGTGGCCATCGGCGCGCTCGCTTTCCAACGCCACTTCTCCCAGCCCGATCCAGCCGGTTCCGGTCCACCGAGCAGCACCCCGTTGGAGATCGCCTCCACCCCGGCGGGCACGGTCGTGGTGACGGCGATGGTCGCCTTGTCCGACGGGTGATCGTTGGACGGATACCACCAGGCGGCGCTATCCGGCTCCCCCGCCGCGAGCGCGCCGTCGGGGGTGCGGATCCACGGCGGGTCGTCACCAGGTTCACCCGGGATACTCGAAGGCACGCCGACGTAGTCGACCAGAACTTTCATCGGCTGGCCGGCCTGCACCGGCGCCGCGGGGGTCACCTGCAGCTCGCCACCGTCTTGACGGATCCCGGCCGGCCGGTCGTCCACCGCGACGGCGGTGGCCGGCAGCCGCAGATCCAGGTTGAACCGGGAGAGATTCTCGGTGGCTCGGGCGGTGATCGTGGTGTGCCCTTCGAGCCGATCACTGGCCGGGTCGTACCGGATGTTGATGTCATACCCGGTGACATCGTAACCGCCGTTTCCGGCGCGCGGGAAGTAAGGGTCCCCGATGCCGTCAGCGCCGAGCACGGCTTGGGAAGCGGCCGCGGGAGGCGGTGGCGCGCTCACCGCCGGACGGGGATCCGAACCCCTTCCGGAGAAGACCAGGATCCCGACCAGCACCAGCAACAACGCCAGACCCGCCCCGATCAACACCGTGCGGTTACGCATGGCCACCTCCCAGCGGAACCTTAGGCCCTGGTTCCAACCGGCCGATCAACGGCTGCCGCCAACGCGGCCCGGATCCGCTCGGGCAGTGCCCACAGCTGAGTAGCTAAGACGCTGAATCGCTAGTGGACACCGCGATAGGGAGGCTTGTCGCGGTCGGGAGGGCACCTTGGACCGCGATTATGGATGCTTGTCGCGCTGGGAACGGCCCATATCGCACGCAAGACCGAAGGGCTTAGCTGGGGGAGACCGGATTTCGCTGGGCACGGAGCCCGGTTCGAGCGTGTGGCAGCAACACCACCCGTTGCCGGGTGGCTGGTAGGGGCGAACCAGTGGCAGCGGGCATCGGCGCGGGAGGCGAGAAGATGGGCGGTGGCGCCACCGATGCCACCACAAGGGCAGCGCCACCGCCGGGACCGGCTGCTGTACTCATCCCCCGAACCCGCACCCCGGGTTCCGGCTGCCGGCCGCTGGATCCGGTTGGGCTGGAGCCCACCGGAGTTCGTGTGGGCCAACCCACGAGCGCTCGCCACTTCCTGGGGAACGCTCGGAGCCAGCCTGGTGACCCCGGGCGAACACCCGCCCGAGGCCCTACCTCAAACGCCGCGACGGTCCTGCCCGAGTGTCCGTTCCCGGGCCCGATTGAGCCGGGTGTTCGTGGCCCCTCCAGCACGGGCCCGACCCCACCTGCTCCGCCATGGTCAATGCCTCGTCCCACCCGCAGCTTCGGCATCTCGACGTCCTCTCCCGTCCGCCGACTCACACCAGCGACCACAGGAAGAGGGCGCGCAACGCCCGATAGATACGTCATGCTCAACCCCGATCGGGTGAACTTAGGCGGCGAGAGGAGAGCCGCCCACTGAGTGCTGGCTGCGTTGAAGGGACACCCGACCATCCGGACAACACCTCATCTCTGGAATGCGGGGGTAAGAATGCTGGACATCCGGGGGACAGTCATCACCATCACGGATCATCTTCCGTGTACCCCAGGCAAGGGAGTTCAGCCACATCGGTTGAGGTAGACCGGGATGGTTTCTACCTCTGTGGGATGACGGTGGCCACTTCCACCTCGCCCGATGTACCGCGCCTGACCACCCGTCACGTTCACCCGCTCTAGGTATGGACGACGGCGTGCGCTGAGGGTTCTCTGGGTACCACTGGACTCACCAATCACTTCAGCCACAGCGGGAACACCTGTCCCCGACGCTCAGGAGCATCCGTGAGACCGCTGGCCCGTCGCAACCGCCGTATCCGCAGCACAGCCCTGATGATCGCCACGGTGGCGGCGCTCGCGCTCGCGGCGTTCGTCGTGGCGGGCTTGCCAGCCGGCGCCCGCGCCGGCGCACCGGACGCGACGACGAACGGGGCCGCCACCTGGTTCGCCCCCCTGACCCCCGACTGGGACGACACGAGCGTGGGCTCCGGCGCCGGCGGACTGCGGCTCAACGGCAACCCCGCGGGGGCGGCGAGTATCAGGACCAGCCAACCACAGGGGATGCTGCTCACCCCGGTGCACCGGCTTGCCGAGCCCGGCAACCAGGTGGTGGCGGAACTCGTCGCCGATCAGCCGGCCGGCTCGACCGTCGCCGTCGACGTCCGCGGTACCCGGCCCGACGGATCGTGGACGGAGTGGGTGCCCACCAGCATGGGGACACCCGCGGTGTGGGACGCCCTGGTGACGGCGGTGCAGACTCGGGTTGTCCTGCATGGTGGTGACGGGAGCGCGAGCCCGCTGGTGCGGTCGGTGCGGCTGACCGCGCAGACCGTCGCGCAGCCCCTCGCCGCCCGCCCCCGCTCGCCACGCAGCTACCGGGTGTTCGCGACCCGCGAGGGCTTGATCGGCGGCACTACCGCCAATGGCCACGTGATCCGCGAGCGCGACCACTTCGTCGCACTGCCCTCGCGCCGGGGGTTGGCTCCACGTGGCTCGGGCGACTACACCGTGAAGGTCTGCTCCGACAGCGGCCGCTGCGAATGGGCGCCGGTGTGGGACGTCGGCCCATGGAACACCACCGACGACTACTGGAACTCACCGCAGGGCCGCCAGTCCTGGCGGGACCTGCCGCGGGGCCGGCCGCAGGCACAGGCCGCCTACGACGACGGGCACAACGGGGGCCAGGACCAGTTCGGCAGGCAGGTGCTCAACCCGGCCGGGATCGACCTAGCGGACGGCACGTTCTGGGACGGCCTGGGGCTGCGTGACAACAGCTGGATCACCGTCACCTACCTGTGGGTCGACGACGGTCCGCGGGCCATCGTGCGGCTCCCGCTACTGCACGTCCGCAGTGGCC
>DATEMN010000047.1:0-2326 GCA_035275565.1 Pseudonocardiaceae bacterium
GTCCTCCGGGCCGTTTTTCAAGCTTTACCTTGCCAATCTGCCTCCGGGGCAATTCATGCAGCCGTTCGTCGACGCCGCGTTCTCCGACTTGGGTCTCGACCCTCACGTCCTGCTGCCCTCACAACTGAGCGATCCCCAAACCGGTCAGTCCGCGACCCCGCCGTTGCCGGCCCCATACCCACGCACCGGTCAAGGCGGCGAACCCCCCTTGACCCTGCCCGACGCGATCACCGGTACACCCGGTGATCCGCGATATCCCTACCGCGAACCCCTGCCCGCCCCGCCACCGGGAGGTCCGCCACCGGGTCCGCCCGCCAACGTCCCGCCACCCCCCGCCCCGACGCCACTGTTGGTACCCGCCCCTGGTGAGGTACCGACGGGAGGTACACCACCGACGGGAGGTGCACCGTGACCCGCTCCCGCAGAGTCAGGGTGGCCGTGGCACTGGTATTGGGAATCACCCTGGTCGCCGGCATCGGAATGGCGGCACGGCCCTGGTGGAGATCGGTGCTCAGCACCCACCTGGTCGCCTACTTCGACAACAGCACTGGGATCTACCCCGGCGATAGTGTGCTGATCCTCGGGGTGCGGGTGGGCAAGATCGAGAAGATCGATCCGGAGCCCCAGCGCGCACGGATCACCTTCACGGTAGATCGTAAGTACCGCATACCGGCCGACGCGCGCGCGGTCATCATCGCTCCGACCTTGGTGACGTCTCGCTCGATCCAACTCACTCCCGCCTATACCGGCGGTCCGACACTCGGCGACAACGCCGTCATCGCGCAAGACCGGACCGCCGTACCCGTCGAATACGACGACCTACGCGCCCAACTGCAGAAATTGAGCGAAAGTCTGGAGCCCACCGCGCCCGGTCAACCCAGCCCCCTAGGGGCCTTCATCAACACCGCCGCCGACAACCTGCGCGGCGAAGGCGACCAGATCCACGATGCAATCATCCGGCTGTCACAAGCCGCTTCCGCATTCGGCGACCACAGCGATGACATCTTCATCACCGTCAAGAACCTGTCGGTGCTCATCTCGGGGATGCAGTCCAGCACCACGTTGATGCGAGAACTCAACACCAACTTCGCCGCCGTGACGCGCGTGCTGGCCAACGACCCCGACGAGGTCGGCCACGCCGTCGCCGACATCGACGCCGTCGCCGCAGACATACAACACTTCGTCGCCGAGAACAAAGAACCCCTCGGCGTTGCCACTGACAAATTCAGCTCCCTGTCCACCGCCCTGGTCGAGAGCCGCGACGACATCAAACAGCTCCTGCACGTGGCACCCAACGCGCTGGGCAACCTCAACAACATCTACACACCAGCGACCGGCGCTGTGACGGGAGCGCTGGTGCTCAACCAGTTCGCCAACCCGATCAACTTCATTTGCGGCGCTATCCAGGCAGCATCCCGCCTAGGTTCCGAACAGGCAGCGAAACTGTGCGTGCAGTATCTCGCGCCCATCGTCAAAAATCGCCAGTACAACTTCCCGCCGATCGGCACCACGATCGGTCTGGCTGCACCCATCCCCGTCGTCGGTGCGATGGCACGACCTAACGAGGTCACGTACAGCGAGGACTCGATGCGCCCCGACTACCGGCCCACCCCACCACAGCCAACTGGGGCGCAAGCCGAGCCTGGGCCCCCGCTCGCCGCTGAAGCGCCGGCGCCGAATGCGGCGATCAGCACCGACCCCGCCGCCGGGCTGCCCGGCCTGATGGTCCCGCACGGTGATGGACAGTGACCGGCGTTCGCCGTGGGATCGCGGCAACGGTCGCCGTGCTGCTGATCACCGCCCTGTCGGGGTGTGGTTGGCGCGGTCTGAATTCGTTGCCGCTACCGGGCACCGCCGGTAGCGGACCGGGCGCGTACACCGTCACTGCGCAACTACCCGACGTCACCAACATCCAGCCCAATTCCCGCGTCCGCGTCGGTGACGTCACCGTTGGCAACGTCGTGAAGATCGAGCGGCAAGGCTGGCATGCATCGGTAACGATGAAGCTCGACGGTGACGTTGAACTCCCCGGTAACGCCACCGCAAGCGTCGGCCAAACCAGTCTGCTGGGCACCCTGCACGTCGAGCTTGCCCCGCCCACCAACGCGCCTCCGGTTGGCCGACTGCATGAGGGCTCACAAATCTCACTATCCAACGCCCGCGCCTACCCGACGACCGAGCAGACATTGGCATCACTGGCACTGTTGTTCAACGGCGGCGGGATCGGCCAAATACAAGACATCACAGAGGCATTCAGCACGGCGCTGCGCGGCCGCGAACAAGACCTGCGAGGGTTCAATGACCAGATCAACCGCTTCGTGGGCCA
>DATEMN010000048.1:0-4939 GCA_035275565.1 Pseudonocardiaceae bacterium
CCCCCCTCGCCCCCCTCCCTTTAGCAGAACTCCACACCGCCTGGCACACCACCCTCTTCACCCCCTGACCCCGCGTTCTGGATGCAGACTGCTCCTATCAACCCCGGATTGCAGTCTGCATCCAGAACGTGGGGAGGGGCACGTGGACGAGGTGGGGGACTGGTTGGATGGGAATGGGAAGGAGCCGGGACGGGCTGAGGTGGGGCGGGCGGTTCGGCTGAGTCTGCGTGACCTGGCGCGGGTGGCTCCGGGCGCCACGGTGGAGGTGCGGGTGCCGCCGTTCGCTGCGGTGCAGTGTGTCGCGGGGCCCAGACACACCAGGGGTACTCCACCTAACCTGGTGGAGACCGACCCGCGGACCTGGCTCGAACTCGCCACCGGCCGGCTGACGTGGGCGACGGCACTAGCCGAGGGGCGGGTAGCGGCCTCCGGCACCCGAGCCGATCTCTCGGCGTGGTTACCTTTGGGTAGTCAGCGCCCTGGGTAGGCAGCGGGAGTGCGGATAGCCCCGCAGAGCGCGGATGCCCCACCATAGGTGGTATGACGGTCTCCTGGTTCATTACCGCGATGGGCGAGTTCGATCGGTTGATCCGGGCGGTGCGGCCCGACCAGTGGCAAGACCCGACCCCGTGCACCGAGTGGGACGTGCGAGCTTTGGCTGCTCACGTGGTCACCGAGCAGCTGTGGGCGCCGCCGCTGCTCGACGGCGCCACCATCGCCGACGTCGGACATCGTTTCGATGGTGATCAACTCGGCGATGACCCGGTGGTCGCGTGGGAGAATGCCGCGACCGCGGCGCGGGAGGCGTTCGCGGTTCCGGGTGCGTTGCAGCGATCCGTCGAGCTGTCCTACGGACGCCGACCCGCCGACGGCTACTGCCAAGAGATGACCATGGACCTGACCGTGCACGCGTGGGATCTGGCCCGGGGAATCGGTGCTGACGAGTGTCTCGACGAGGACCTGGTGCGCGAGGTGCTGGGCTTCATCGAGCCGCAGGTCGAGCAGCTAACCGGCACGGGATTGTTCGCCCGGCCCGTCGCAGTGGGCGCAGCCGTCGACGATCAGACCCGGTTGCTTGCTCTGCTCGGCCGCCGGGCATGATCGGTCGGGACCGCTGGCGGCTAGTGCACTTCTTCGGTCGCTAGTAGACTGTTCAGTCTCGCCAGCCCCGTCGACAGGGAGTCGCAAGTGGGCAACGAAGCGCCCCGATATGACCCCGACGACCACACCGGAGGTGGGAAACCACACGAAGAGTGCGGTGTCTTTGGGGTCTGGGCACCTGGCGAGGAGGTTGCCAAGCTCACCTATTTCGGCCTGTACGCCCTGCAGCACCGTGGCCAAGAGGCCGCTGGTATGGCGGTGTCCGACGGCTCGCAGGTGCTGGTGTTCAAGGACCTCGGGCTGGTCAGCCAGGTGTTCAACGAGCAGGTGCTGTCCAGCCTGTCCGGGCATATCGCGGTCGGGCACTGCCGCTACTCCACCACCGGGTCGACCACCTGGGAGAACGCCCAGCCTACGTTTCGCACCACGGCCACCGGGTCGCGTCTGGCGCTGGGGCACAACGGCAACCTGGTGAACACCGCTGAACTGCTGGCGCAGGCCCTCGAGGTCGGTATGCCCACCCACACTGGTGCCACCACCGACTCCGATCTGATCACCGGGCTGCTCGCGGCCGCCGCGGCGGACACCGGCATCGAGCAGGCCGCCCAGCTCCTGCTGCCCCAGCTGCGGGGGGCGTTCTCGTTGGTCTTCTGCGACGAGGGCACGCTCTACGCCGCCCGGGACCCGCACGGCGTCCGCCCCCTGGCGTTGGGCCGGTTGGAGCACGGTTGGGTGGTTGCCAGCGAGACCGCCGCGCTGGATATCGTCGGTGCCGGTTTCGTCCGTGAGGTCGAGCCGGGCGAGCTCCTGGCCATCGACGCCGGTGGGTTGCGAAGCTGGCGCTTCGCCAGCCCCGATCCCAAGGGCTGCGTATTCGAGTACGTCTACCTGGCCCGTCCGGACACCACGATCGCCGGTCGCGGGGTACACGCCACCCGGGTGGAGATCGGCCGCCGGCTGGCGACCGAGCACCCGGTCGACGCCGATCTGGTCATCCCGGTGCCCGAGTCGGGCACGCCGGCGGCCATCGGCTACGCGCAGGGTTCTGGAATCCCGTACGGCTCGGGGCTGGTGAAGAACTCCTACGTCGGGCGCACGTTCATCCAGCCGTCCCAGACGATTCGCCAGCTCGGCATCCGGCTCAAGCTCAACCCGCTGCGGGACGTCATCCGCGGCAAGCGCCTGGTGGTGGTGGACGATTCCATTGTGCGGGGTAACACCCAGGCCGCGGTGGTCCGGATGCTGCGCGAGGCCGGGGCGATCGAGGTGCACGTGCGGATCGCCAGCCCACCGGTGCGCTGGCCGTGTTTCTACGGCGTCGACTTCGCTACCCGCGCCGAACTTATCGCCAACGATGCCGATGACAGCGACATCGAGGGGGTCCGCCGCAGGATCGGTGCTGACAGTCTCGGCTACCTCAGCCTCGCGAACCTCTTCACCGCCGCTGAGCAGCCGGCCTCCCGGCTGTGCGCAGCGTGTTTCGACGGTCGCTACCCGATCCCGCTGCCACCCGGCGAGTCCATCGGTAAGTACCTCCTTGAGGACGCCCAACCGGCGTTGCGAGTGGGGTGAGGTACGCGGGGACGGCCCGCGGCCAGCCCTGAACGGGTAGCGTGGCGGTACTGCTCGTAGGTCATCTTCGTGCCACGAGACCCGTGTCCTGGAGTCTGCATGCCATGACCGATACTGACAACCCGCATGCCACCTATGCCGCAGCCGGGGTGGACATCGCCGCCGGGGAGCGGGCCGTGACCCAACTGCGCCCGCACGCCGAGCGGGCCAGCCGTTCCGAGGTGCTGGGCGGCATCGGCGGTTTCGCTGGCCTGTTCAAACTCAAGGTCGACCGCTGGCGTGAGCCCGTCCTGGCGAGTTCCACCGACGGCGTCGGCACCAAGATCGCGGTGGCGCAGGCGATGGACACCCATCACACCATCGGGATCGACCTGGTGGCGATGGTCGTTGACGACCTGGTGGTGTGTGGCGCCGAGCCGCTGTTCCTGCAGGACTACATCGCCATCGGCAAGGTCGTGCCGGAGCGGATCGCGGCGCTGGTCAGCGGCATCGCCGAGGGCTGTGTGCAGGCCGGTTGCGCCCTGCTGGGCGGGGAGACCGCCGAGCACCCCGGGATGATGGCCGACGGCAACTACGACCTGTCCGCGACCGGGGTGGGTGTGGTGGAGGCCGACGCCATTCTGGGGCCCGATCGGGTCCGTCCTGGTGACGTGGTGGTGGCGATGGGCTCGTCGGGGCTGCACTCCAACGGCTACTCACTGGCTCGGCACGTGCTGCTGGACAGCGCCCGGATGCCTCTGGACGGGCATGTGGAGGAGTTCGGCCGCACCCTGGGGGAGCAGTTGCTCGAACCCACCCGGATCTACGCCAAGCACTGCCTGGCGTTGGCCGCGGAGACCGAGGTGCGGACCTTCGCGCACGTCACAGGCGGCGGCTTGGCGGCGAACCTGGCCCGGGTGATACCCCGTGGGCTGGTCGCCGTGCTGGACCGCGGGAGCTGGACGCCGGCTGCGGAGTTCGCTCTCATCGCCCGCCTGGGCCGGGTGCAGCGTGCGGAGATGGAACGCACCTTCAACATGGGAATCGGGATGGTCGCGGTGGTCGACCCGGCCGATATGGACCGGGCGCTGGCTGTGCTGACCGCCCGCCACATGCCAGCGTGGACGCTCGGTGAGGTGCACAGGTCCCGCGACGTCGGCATCGACGTCACCGCGAAGGACGCCGTCCGGGCTGTCCTTCGCGGTGACCATCCACGGTTCTGACCGAACTCGGATCAGGTGTCCGGACGCGGAGACGTCTCGGGATCATCGCCGGTACTGGTCGTACTCGTCCTCATGGGTGTCCTCGGTACGGTCGTCATCACCGGGGCGGACGCCGTTATCACCCGACAGCTCTCGTTGCAGGGCCTCGAGATCGGTGGTGGGGGAGCTGTACTTGAGTTCCCGGGCCACCTTTGTTTGCTTGGCCTTGGCTCGGCCGCGCCCCATGGCTCGACCCCCCTCACACGCAGGGACGGGGCAGCCTGGGATTCGGCGGCCCCGTTCATCTCGACAACATTCTCTGCGTCATACCGTACAGGGTTGCGCGGGTCGGATGCGACGCGGCCGTAGCGCCTCGGGAGTGTCGCGGGATACCCGCCAATCCGCGCACAGCGACATGTGCAAGACTCCGGAAGGCTACGCCGAAGGCAGGCTGAGCTGGATGAAGGGGGCTAGAGAGGAGTCGGTATGACTTTCCTGGCGCTCTCGACCGCTAGCGGCGAGCCGTTGTCCTGGGTTGCTGTGGTGGTTATCGCACTCGGCGCGATCGGGCTGCTGATCGGTACCGCCCGGCGGGTCCGCAACCGGGTCTGAGTCCTAGCTATGCGGTGTCGGGTTCGCCGAGCTGGATGTGTCCGGCGAGCAGGTCGTCCACGGACGCGGCGCCGCTGGCATACCGGGCGCCGATCTCAGCGTTGAAGGTGTCCACCACGTGCTGCACTTCGCGGCGGCGCTGGGATACCGACACCTCCTCCGTGCAGTATGCCTGCAGCGTGGTGTTGAGCTGCTCGCTGGACAGCGACCCGACGTCGGAGAGATCGACATCGGCGACCAGCGCCTCGATAGCGCGGCGGTGCGCCTGCGCCCGGGAGGGCTCCAGCGTCTGGAAGCGGCCCGAGCCGGTTGCCGGGCCTACCGCGTTGGGCGTCAGGATGCGCGCCAGCTCGGCGACGACGGGAGCGCTGCCACCGTCGCGCCGGCGTTGCTGCTCGGCGCGCAGCGCGCCGTAGTCGGCGGCCTTGAGCGCGCGGTCGAGCGCGCCGCCGTAGTCGCCCGAGTCGTAGACC
>DATEMN010000049.1:0-2791 GCA_035275565.1 Pseudonocardiaceae bacterium
GCCGGCTGGCCTCCTGATGGGTCTGGCAGGTAGTGAACCGGCGAGTCTTGGCGAAGTCGGGATGTACCACCAGTCCCATCAGGCCGCCCTCCCCGGCGACGTAGACGTCGCCGAGTTCGGCAGCGACCTCGGTGACCCGCGCGCCAGGCCTGGTGGACGACAGAAGCCGGATCCGCGCGGAGCGTTCGGTGATCAGCGCCGAACCGCCGGGGAGCAAACCGATGTCCCAGACGTGTTCCAGCCCCGCTGCCACTACGTCGACCCGGATCGTGGATGCCGCCGGGGGTCCTGATGGTGCTGCGGAGCTACCGGTGACCGGACCCTGGGTGGGAATCCCGGGCCTGATCGGGGCTCCCTGCGAGCACCCGACGACCAGACCAAGCAGCACCAGTAATACCGGCAGGAGAGGCATTACACGATCCTGCCCTACGCCGGGATGGGTCGGTGGTGAAGACACCTGCTCCCGTCGGGCTGGGTGAGGTCGAAGTGCGCGCCGTGCTGGTTGTGGCGTGGTCACCGGCGCAAGTGTGCTACGGCGTGTGCAGGGCGGGCAGCACGTGCTCGGAAAAGTTGGCGTAGCCATCATTGAAGGTGAGCTCGATGAGACCCGATCAGCAGTCTCGCGCCGGACCACGAGCGCCTCGGTCAGCATCTGGTGATCGTCGACCAGCAGCGCCCGGATGGGACTTACGCCGCGAACCGTGCTCAGCCGCATCGCCTATCCCGTCTTGGTGCGGCCGTCCGAGCCATCCTTGTCATGATCGATGAGGTCGTGGCGCACGGCGAAGGTGGCAGCCTCCAGCCGCGAGTGCACCCCAAGCTTGGTCAGCAGCGCCTGCACGTGACTTCGGACTGTGGTAGTCGAAACCCCGAGCCGTAGCGTCATCGCACGGGTATCGAGGCCCTCGACGAGCAGCGCCAGGCATTCCTTTTCGCGGGTGGTCAGGTGACCGGCGAGCCGGCGGGCTTCGGAGGTGTCGGATCGCGCACTCGTCGCCTGCTCCAGCCGGGCGGATGTGGGTGCGTCCAGCACGACTGTCCCGTCGGCGACCCGCTGGAGCGCCTGGACCAGCTTGCGGATCCCCCCTGTCTTGTCCACACAGCCGGCGGCTCCCAACCGGACGGCACGGTGCATCGCGTCGGTATCACCCTCTGCCGCGAGCACGAGTATCCGGGTCGCCGGGCTTGTCGCGATGACATGACCGATAGCGGCTATGCCATCGCCATCGGAGAAATGACGGCTCAGGAGACAGACATCGGGCCGGTGACGGCGGACCGCCTCGATCGTCCCGGCCAGGCTTCGGGCTATCGCCGGTACCCGGAACCCGGCTTCGCTCAAGACGGTGACCAGCGATTCCATGAAGACCGCGTGATCGTCGCCGAGCACGACGCTGGTCATGTCGGATTCACCTCACCATTGCATTTATTTGTCAGGTTTTCTGGGTCGGGGCGCCGACCAGAAGGAATTCCATAATGCAGTTGGATCGGCGATCGACCTCTGTCAGCATACAACCGGAAGTTGCGATCTGATTACCGAGATCGCCGAACACGGCACCTAATGCGGCAGTGCCAGGGCACGTAGGGCGTGCCCTCGGCAGTCCAGGGCGAGCCGACCGGTATCATGGGCCTTGCGACCCCGGTGCGCTGGTTGGGTCCCAGGCGGGGGTCTGTTCTGCGTCGATCATGTGTCGACCACGTCCGCCTGAAAGGCTCACCACGGTGCCCGTAGCGACCGCGCTACCGACCACATCCGCTTACCTGTCCGGCCTGCTCGAGGCCGTGTTGCCGGAGCCCTCCCTGCGCGAGTTGGTCGCGCGGGCCGGTGCCCCCGAGATGGCTCTGCTGGGGCCGCCGGCGACCCGCCCGCTGGCCGTTGCCGCGCTGGCCCGGGCAGGCCATCCGGTGCTGGCCGTCACCGCGACCGACCGGGAGGCCGGCGAGCTGACCGCTGAGGTGGCCGACGTGCTGGGCGCCGGGGTGGTTGCCGAGCTGCCCTCCTGGGAGACGCTGCCGCATGAGCGGTTGTCCCCGCGAGTCGACACCGTGGGTCGCCGGCTGGCCGTGCTGCGTCGGCTGGCTCACCCCGACGAGTTGGCAGCTCCGCTGCAGGTGGTGGTGGCCACCGTGCGGTCGCTGATCCAGCCGATGCTCGCCGGCCTCGGTGAGATCGCTCCGGTGCGGTTGCGGGTCGGGCAGGAGCACGACTTCGACGACGTGCTGGCCCAGCTGGCGGATCTCGCCTACAGCCGGGTCGACATGGTTGATCGCCGCGGCGAGTTCGCGGTCCGCGGTGGCATTGTCGACGTCTTCCCGCCCACCGCCGATCATCCGTTGCGGGTGGAGTTCTGGGGCGACGAGGTCAGCGAGATCCGCACGTTTGCCGTCGCCGACCAGCGCACCCTGGCACCCGCCGAGGAGCTGCACGCACCGCCGTGCCGGGAGCTGCTGCTCACCGATCCGGTGCGGGCCCGGGCCGCCCAGCTCGCCGCGCACGCGCCGACCGGGCCGGTCGGCGAGCTGCTGGAGAAGGTCGCAGCCGGGGTCCCGGCCGAGGGCATGGAGTCACTCATCCCGGTGCTCGCCGGCACTGAACTGGCGTTGCTCACCGATGTGATGCCGCGGGGCACCCACGTGCTGCTGGCCGATCCGGAGCGGATTCGGGCTCGGGCCGCCGACCTGGTCCGCACCGGAGAGGAGTTCCTGGAGGCGTCCTGGATGGTCGCCGCGGGCGGCGGTGCGGCGCCGGTCGATGTCGCGACGCTGGATCTGTCCGCCTCGGCGTACCGCAGTC
>DATEMN010000050.1:0-8922 GCA_035275565.1 Pseudonocardiaceae bacterium
CCGCCAGATGTCGGCGTACACCTGAACGTGGCCCCGGCAAGATTTCCGTGAAGCAGGCGCATGGCACCGTGCGCCGGTGACGCTCCGTCACGGGTAGCGGCGTCGGATCATCGCCATGAGGATGACGCGGTGGCGGAGCAGCGGGACCCCCGCGCGTCCGGCCATGATCCGCTTCTGGAGCTTCAGATCGGTGATGCGGCCTTCGTTGACGCCGGAGTTGAACGGTGTGGTGATGCCCTGCACGACTGCGGGCTGGTCCTCGCGGATGGCTTTGGCCAGGCCGGCCAGGGCCGGGAGGCCGGCGGTCGTGAGTTGCTCCAGCCAGTCCGTCATCGGGGCGGCGTCACGGGTGTCGAGCATGGCGGCGAACTGACGCACCAGATCGTGGGCGCGGTTCAGTTCTGGGCAGTGCTCGAACAGCCGCGGGAGTGCCTCGGCTGCGCGCAGGCTGCGGCGGGATGGCGCGGTCGTGATCCAGCGGGCGACTTCGCGGGGCGAGGGCGGCCGCTCGCGCGGCGTGTTGATCGGCAGGCCGCGGCGTAGCGGTGCGATGGCCATCTTGACTCGTTGGTAGTGGCCGCGGTAACCCTTGGCGGCGATCTCCTGGTGCAGCACGGTCGCGGTGTGTTCGCCTTCCTCCCACCGCACCCGAAGGTAGTCCAGGTATGGATCGAGGCTGGCGGGTCGGGGTGGCCGGGTGCGCCGTACGCAGTCCTGCCAGGTGGCGGCCCGGGCGTACTTGGCCACGGTGCGCCGGTTCAGGCCCAGCTCACGGGCTGCCGCACTGAGCGAGCAACCGGTGTCGGTCACCGCGTGCACCGCCTCGAACAACCGCTGCGCATGGCGCCGGGCTGGAGTGTCAGCCTGGTGAAACGGTCCCGCTGCGTTCGCTGGTGGCGGTGCCGGGTCAGGCTCGGGTACTGCCACGACCAGGCAGCCGCGGTGCGTGGCGGCGATATCCCCGATCCGCTTCGACAGACCCTGCCACAAGTGGAAGCGGTCGCTGACCTGCACCGCGCCCGGGGCGCCGTCGGTGATGCCCTGGCGGTAGACCAGCGAACCGTCCCTGCAGACCACCTCAACACCGGGATGCGTCCGCAGCCAGACAGCCAGCCGGGTGTCGGCGTCCACCAGCAGGGTTCCGTAGACGTCCGCATACAGCGCGAAGTCGTCCACGCCCAGCACCCGCGGGGTCGCTGCCGGCGGAAGCGGCAAGCTCATCAAGTGGAACAGCACGCTGGTCCGCGACAGCGGCACCTTCAGGATCTGCAGCAGCCGGGCGCCACCACGGCCGGCGAGCAGCACCCCGGCCATCTCCACCAGGTGCTGCAGCAGCGGGCTGCGACGCTGATAGCGCACCGTCAACCCCTCGACCTGCTCGGCAAACGTCCGCCGGGCGCAGCCCGGGCTGTCACAGAACAGCCGCCGCACCGACAGCCCGATCAGCACCGGACGCCCACCAGCAGCGACATCGGCCAGCATGCGGTCATAGCGACTGTGCACCCGCGCAGAACCGCGACCGCAGTCCGGACACGCGACCGTCAACTCGCGAGTGCAGGCCGCGATGCGGACCACGCCGCCCGCCATCCACACTCGCTCCACCCGCACCGCGTCCAAGTGCGGAGACAAGATCCGTAGGAGGTCATCACACTCGCTGACAGTGCCGCCACCCGTGACGGAGCGTCACCGGCGCACGGTGGCATGCGCCTGCTTCACGGAAATCTTGCCGGGGCCAGACAAGCCCGTACGCCGACACCAGACCTTCCTCGCGCCATAGACACGGTAGTTGGCCTCGTAGACCTCCTTAATCTGTTCCTTGAGCCCCTCGTCCCGCACGGACCGCGGCGAGGGCGCCAACTGGCGTTTCTTGCAGGCGTAATAGGTGGAAGGGGCGATCTTGCAGCCGTGCTGGGTGAGCACGCGGCAGATCGGCTCGACACCGCCGAAGCGGTCCCGGTGCTCGTCGATGAACGCTACGAGCGCGTGGGTGGCCGGTCGAGCTCGGCGGCGAAGAAACTCGCCGCCGCCTTCAAGATCTCGTTCGCCCGCCTGAGTTCGGCGATTTCCTTCTTCATGGCCTTGACCTGCACGGACTCCTCCGTCGTCGTCCTCGGCCGGGCTCCGTTGTCGATCTGGTCCTGGCGGACCCACTTGCGCAGCGTCTCGGTCGTCCCGATCCCCAGCTTGGCGGCGACCGCCTTCATCGCGGACCACTCGGTGTCGGACTCGGGCTGCACCTCGGCGACCCTGCGGACCGCACGTTTGCGCAGCTCAAGGGGGTAAGGGGAGGGGCATGCCATGACTCGATCCTCTCAAATGATCGAGTCCCTATCGAACCCGGAACGGTTCAGTGCATGGTGCCCGGACATTCGGGCAGGGGCGGGCACCACTGGATGTTGTTGGGGACGAGACAGAGGAGCATCCACGCACAGTCGCAATTCGCCCGAACTACGCGAAAACCCTGCCATGGCCTGGACCTGTTCGTGTGTATCGAACGCGATTTTCGCGCGAAGCCGCGGCGGAGATCGCCCGCTGGGCGGCGAGACGGTGAGTTAGCAGTCCAGCGGGCCTCGTCGGGCAACAGCGACCGGAGCCGTATCAGGAACCGAAGAGGCGGGCACGCGAGGTGACCAAGCGGTCCCGTGAGCGTTCCGCGGCTGTGACGGCACGGTCGACCAGCGCGGTGTCGACCATGCGCCCGCCCCGCTTCACGTGCCGACCGGCCACGAGCACGTCCACGACCGCCCCGGGATGCCCGTGCTCAACCACGGCCGCGACGGGATCGCTTGCGGCTGCCGTCCCAGGCTGTCGAAGGTCCATGACGATGATGTCTGCGGCTTTGCCTGGCGTGAGACTGCCGATCTGATCATCGAGTCCGCAGGCTCGTGCTCCTTCGATGGTCGCGAAGGAAAGGACGTCCCGCTCGGTCAAGGTGACGACGGGCGGCTTGTCAGTGAAGACCTGTGCAGCGCTCTCGGCCAAAAGAACGGACCTCATGACGGTGAACATGTCGCCGGGTGAGCTTGGCTCGGCGTCGATACTGAGGCTCGGACGGATACCAGCAGCCACCATGCGTGCAGTCGCCGGCGCTCCGATTCCGGGCATGGCCAGCTCGACGTACGCCGCCACAGATGCGCTTCCCCCGCTGTCACTGAGCATGCGCAATTCTTCGTCGGACGTCATGCAGCAATGGATGAACAGCAGGTCGGGGCCCAGGAGGCTCTCGCGCGCCAGAGCTGCGATACCGCGAAAACGCGAGGATACGACTCCGCCGATGTGCATGGAAGATCGGAGGCCCAGGTTTCGTGCGTACTGCAGGTCGTCCTTGGTCACAGCGATGCCGGAGAGCTCAGGCCCTCGCAGCATCAGCGCGAAATTCACGAGGCCGTCGCCGGCAGTCCGCCCGCGCTTGAGGACTTCTTCGATGTAGGTGGGGTGGCGGCGTGGGTTCTCCTGTGAGCGCCATGCGTACGTGTCCACTGACGGCCATCCGTAGGCGAGGACCGCGCGACCGCCGCCATCGACCAGCGCCTGGAGCACGGCCTCGGTGTACTCGGGACCGTTCTGCACGTGCGATTCATCACGAATCGTGGTGATTCCCGACTCGAGCCCGCCAAGGACGCCCAGCAAGTCGCCTGCGTAGACGTCTTCCGGCGATACGAGACCGCCGAACTCTGAACGGATGATCCGCGCATAACCGTTGTAATCCTGCCATACTGCGGCTCCCCGCAGCATGGTTTCCCACATGTGCCGGTGAGTGTCCACGAAGCCGGGCAGGATCACGAGACCGGTCGCATCCACCACCCCAGCCGACGCCGGGACCTCGAGCCGCTCACCCACCGCCGCGACTTTCCCGTCCTCGACCAAGAGGTCGCCGACAAACTCGCCCAGAGCAGCATCCTGCGTAAGAAGGTGCGCCCCGCGGTAGACCAGCGGCTTCATCGTCGGACCCCGTCGTCGCCGCAGCGGCGGGTACAAGGCGCCAAAATGCACAAACGCATAGCTTTCAGGCTCCTCTGCCAGGCTGAGTACCGATTAGGAGTGCGGCCAGTGTTGCCGGCTTGTCGGACCGGTTGCGCCACGCGTGCCGCGTCGCGTTCTGCACAACGACGTCACCTGCGGTCAGCCGCGTGAGGCCTCCGTCGTCCAGCTCGAGCCAGATTTCGCCCTCGACCACGATGGTGTAGTCCACGGTAGGAGTTGTGTGCATCCCGTCTGCCTCGAACAGCTCCGCGAGACCGGGACCGTGCTCGAACTGCTCCGCCCCGAACATGGCGCCGTCGAAGCTCGGTGAGCCCATCTCGGCGTCCGGCGGAATCACCATCAGCAGGAGACGTGTACCACCCGGGGGAGGGACGAACGAGTCAGCGGCCATGGTTGGGTCGGATCCGGCACGATTGACCGGTTGCTCTGGGTCGGTGGCCCAGACCAGCCCTGAGGCGAAGCCTGGAAAGCTCACGAATGCGTGCATTCGGGGCGGCACCCCGTCCTGAACCACAGTGGAGTGACCAACGTCGTCGTGTCCCGTGACGACTCTACGCATGCTCTATCTCCTGATCGGTGCTGGCAATCGGACTGGTCGATGGCAGGTCGTGGCGGAGCTGAGCGGCCTCATAGAAGGCGCGCAGTTCACGGGCGATGTCAGGACCACCGGGCTGGTACATCACGCCTTTGGCGCCACTGTCCTCCAGTGCGCGCAGTTTGGCGGCAACCTCAAGACGGGTCCCGCTCAGACTGCCGCGTAGGACGACCTCGCCGTCGATGTGGCGGCGATCGATCTCGTTGAGGTCCATGAGGTGCCCGCGGTGCAACTCCAGGTGGCGGCGGCGCTCGTCCACCGCGGCTATCTCGGCCGCATGCCCGGCGGCTTGGGGCATCCCGGCCAGTGGCCCGTATTCACCAAGGTGCAGCGCGATTCCGACGCCAGGGCCTGCCGCTTCGATCACACGGGGAGAGTCGGCCCGCTCGTCTTCGTCGATGACCGTACCTGCGTAGGTGAGCTGGCACGGCCCGTCGACCGGAACGGGGTTGGGTCCGTGGATCGGCGCCGTGACCACGCCGGCGCCGAGTCGCTCCGCGCAGGCGTACCCCTTGGGACCATGCGCCCCGATCCAGATCGGCACGTCGATGGGGTAGGTGATGCCTGTACGTCGAGGGTGCATCAGGGCAACCATTGTGCCTTCCCACTCGACCTCCTCACCTGCGAGAAGGGCGTTGAGGGCGAGCACGTACTGCTCCACGTCCGCCCATCTACTCGGCTTCTTTCCGAGGAAGGCAGCACTCGTGAACCCGGCCCCGACGCCGGCATCGAAGCGCCCCGGTGCGATGGTCGCAAGGTGCGCGATCAGTCCGGCGTTCATCACCAGGTGCCGTAGGTGCGGGGTGAAGACCGACACCCCGAGTCGGATCTTGCTCGTCCGCACCGCGGCGGAAGCCAACGTGATCCCGGTGTCCGCGAACGCGAGCGGCACGTCGTACACCCATGCCCGGCCATAGCCGATCGCTTCTGCGAGCACGATATGGTCCGGAGTGTCGAGTGTGGGTGCCAGTACGCAGTTGATCTCCACGCCATGCTCCTTTGCTTGGCTGGTTCTGAGCGTCTGTGGTGATTCCAGCCTTGAGAGCTCTGGCCAGGTCACCGGGATGGACGTCCTTTTGTTTCACGAGGCGCCCGAACTACGCGAGGACGGTGCGCGCGTAGCCACTTCTCTTCTCTCGGGCCGCCCCGCAGTGTGGTGTTCCCATATGTGTCGATCAGTGCCGACCAAAGCTGGGCGTAATCACTGGACCGGTCCCCTCCAGCACCTCCGAGATTCTGGGCCCATGCCCCCTGCACCGGCGATTCGGCCGTCGCTACAGGGAGGTGCGCTGCGAGGGCGCCGACAGGCTGCTGGGTGAGCAGGCCGACGCCGCTGGGGATCAGCGCTGTGGCCGCCGATTCCTACACGTCACCTGTTGGCGTCCCCCACGTGGGATACCACTCCGGTTGGTCCATAATGCGGATCGATTGGATCGCGGTGAGGGCCATTAGAAGTCGCTAGGTATATGGCTGTCAACATGCTTGCAGTGCTTATTCCGTATGAAGATGTGATGATCGACTCATGCGCTCTCGGTTCGGTGCGGTGTCATCTCGATCCGCCATATGGACCGAGTCGGGATCAAGCGGCCAGCTCTGACTCCCCAACACCAAGATCACCGTTCGAGGGGGCTTCGCTGTGTTCGCGGACCTCGGCTGTGTCTGCTCGCGTGGGGCGCGATCCGAGGTGCTGGGTGCTCTGCGAGCGGGTGCGGATCCTGAGCGAGAAGGCCTCCGACTCGGACGTCTGAGTGAGGCGGCGTCCCATCGCTCGCTACCGATGATCGACCCGTCGAGTTCGGGATCGACGCCAACCATGAGGTAGCCGTCTGCGGCCTCTCCGCGTTCGCGAGCGTTGACAGAGGAGTACCGCCCGAGCCCGACAGGGGATTGTCAGCGTGTTTCCGTGCCCGGCCACGAAGGGCCACCGAAATGGCGATCATGATGGGCCTGGCGCGGTGAGGAGGACCCGTTTGCTGAGCAGGTCGAAGTTGGCGCGGCCCAATATCCGGCGCCTCAGTATCTTGATCTTGTGGTTGTGGCCTTCCTGCGACTGTGCCGGAGCTATGGCGCAGGCTGAGGCCGGTGGCGATGGCGTCGAGGACCTGGGCGAGGCCGGTCACGAAGGTGTGCACGGCAGGCAGGTCGTCGGCCTGGACGACTCGGAGCCAGTGGCCCAGGTCCCTGCCCTGGTTGTCGTTCATGAGCTCGGCGAATGCGCGGACTTAATACAGCGGTGCGGTCGAGTGTGCTGCAGCAGGCCAGGACCGCTTTGAGCCGCTGGGACAAGTCGCTGGTGAGAAGGTCGGGGTGGCGACCGACGGTGCTTTGCGAGGCCGATCGGGGGGATGGCCTCACGGATCCGGGTCGTGCATTTCTTCACGACGCTCTCGTCGCCGGTGTAGCCGCGCTCGCGTACTTCCTCGAACAGGCGGCGGGCGGCTCCAGTTCTCGGCCCACCGCTGGTGGAGGTAAGGCTCGTGGCGGCCGAGGGTGCTGGTGCGACCGGTCCTCCGCTCGATCAGGAGTTCGTTCGCGCTCGCCGCGTGGGCGAGGCGGCTGTTTGTATTCCGAGCCCGCCTCGGCTCACCGCTGATCGTTCGCAGCTCGCCTCCCTTGTTGAGAAGGGGCCGGACGTCCGCTGACCGCAGTGTCGGTGAGCCGACGTATGTACCGGCTGTGCAGGTGAGCCGACAGCGTCCCGCACGCCGGACAAGCAGCCCGTTGCACGGCCATCCGGGCCTGTACGGCCGTCAACTCGTCTTCGGCCACGTCGTTTTCGATCACGCTGCTATTGACCTGGTGGAACCACTGGTCCTGGAGGAGCACATCACCCACTCGCCGTTCGTGATAGCGGCGTCGGTGGCCCTCTGTAGCCCGAGCACGGAAAGTGATCCAGAACCAGCGTTCCGGGGTCAGGGAATCCAGCGTGACAGCAACGGTAGCCGAAGGGCGAAGGTCGACCGACCGCTGTCGTGCAATTTCGAGGCCAGAGTGTTGGTCCGCGCGCTCGAAATGGGTGTTCCATATTGCGGACCGTGATGGCACCTCGTTGTCTAGGTGGGACATCTACCGTTGTCCCAAGAAGAGCGAAGAATCGGCTTCCTCTTAGCCTGTCAGCTCCATTGACTGTGAAGAGGGCTCCAGGTATCGTTTCTCTATGTGAACCTAGTGGACCGTTATACGGACCATAGTGGCGGGATGGCGCAGGGCTCGACGTGACGGTGGGCGAGCGGGGCGGCTCCTGCGCTGTCGCATCTGTGGCGGAGACAGATTCTGCGATCTCGTGGGGTGGGTCGAGTGACGTCCGGGTGGTGCGCCTGACGGCGCTCTCGGAGGGGCGGGGAGCAATCGTGACCGGCGAGCTCGGGCATCGGACGGGCGTCCGTGATCCGGTTCTCGGAGGAGGGGGCGGTCATCGTTGCCTGTGCCCGGCGGACGGAGAGCCCGGGAGGACTGGTTCGAGGGACTGATTCGCGCGACGGTGAGGCACTTGGCATCACCTGCGACGTGGCGGAGGAATCGGACATCGCCAACGTCGCGTCGGCGGCCAGGCGCGATTCGGCAGGATCGACATCTTTCTCAATATTGCTCATTGCGGCATGGCCGATCTCGCGGACCTCCTCAGAACCGCTGTGAGCAGCGCCGTTTATGCGTATGCCAAAGGACCGCTCCAAAGCTTTTTCTTCATGCAGAAGGGCTTTCCACAAATGAATCGCCGATGATATGGAAGCAGCATCAAAATGGCCTCGCCGGCGGCGAGGAAGGGAATCCCCAGGCTGCCTTGACCAAACAAACTTGCACGCAAGTCGGCAAGCCTGGAGGCCTCGAGTTCTTTGCGCCCCATGGGAAAGTCTATGAGGACTGCATGCCTGTTCTCGCTTTTCTTACCAGCGAGGAACCGGGTTACCTCAACGGCCAGGCCATCGCGATCGATGGTGGTCGCCGACTGATTGCCTGAAATCAAGACGAAAGGACCGTAGAACGACATGAAAAATACCGTTCGAATCATCCTTACCCTGAGCGAGATCTGGACGATGACGGATGCTCGGGACCTGCGCCGATTCATGGACTACGCGCGAATAGCCGAGGACGCTGGCATCTCGGGTCTGATGGTCGGCGAACATCTCGCGATGGGGCCGAGCTCCAACCGTAACGGTGCGGCCCTGAACCCGCGCGACTGGGTGATGGCGTACAACCAGCCGCCGAACATGCCATACCCCGCAAGCTTGCCGCTCCTCGCGGCGATGGCCGCTGCGACGTCGAAGATCAGGCTGATCGCTGGAGCACTCCTGGCTCCGCTCCGGCAGCCGCTGATCATAGCCAAGGAACTGAGCACAGTCGAT
>DATEMN010000051.1:0-2262 GCA_035275565.1 Pseudonocardiaceae bacterium
GGGCAGATCGAGGCCGGGTTGCTGGTCGTACCGGTGAGGTTGCGGGAACTCACCGCGCACGCCGCCCCGCCCGGGTTCGGGAGCACGGTCTATCCGCAGGATCCCCACAGCACACCGTTCGCCGCGCTGCGCGGTGAACCCGCGCAAGACAAGTGGGTGAACGGGCTGGTGGACCAAGTGCACCGGCTGCTGGCCCGTTCCAGCGGGGCGGTCCGCTCGACCCGGACGGTGAGTTCGCCCGACATGGGCCTGCGGGACCGGCGGGCGCTCAGTGCCGAGGACGGCGACGGCTTCTTCCCACTACACGGCCGACCGGACAGCATGCAGCCGGACCCGCGGCCTGATCCGCAGCCGGGCGCGCGGCGGGTTGATGTCGTGTCCTTCCTGCTGGACTGGGCACGCAATCCTGAGGGCACCCCGCTGGCCGCGCTGCTGGGCGAGTACGGGGCGGGCAAGACCATCACCTGCCAGGAGCTGACCGAGCGGCTGCGCCGGGAGCGGGTTGGTGACCAGCCGGAACCGCTCTACTTCGACCTGCGCGGGGTAGGAAACCTGGACTGGGGAGTGCCTGCCCTGGCCGACATTCTCACTGAATGTATTCACCGTGGCTGGGCGTCTGCCGACGGGCCGCTCCCGTCCGGCGCCGAGGTGATCGCGCAGGCCAGAAGGAGGCCGACCTTGTTCGTCCTCGACGGGCTGGACGAGGTGCTGGTCCGGCTGGACGCCGCGCAGGGCGTGACGTTCACTCATGAGCTGCTCAAGTTGCGCCCGATCCGCACCCGCCAGGGACTGCGCGCCCCGTTCGCCGGTGAGCACACCAAGGTGCTGCTGTCCTGCCGGACTCACTACTTCCGGTCACTGCGTGAACAGTCCCGGCACTTCCTGGAGCAGGACCGCGACCTCGCCAAAGCCGAGGACTACACCGCGTTGGTGCTGCTGCCCTTGACCGAGGAGCAGATCCACGACTACCTAGGCAAGGCGCTGCCGCCGGGTCGGGACGCCACCCAGGTGATGGACATGCTGCGTGCCGTGCACGATCTGTCCGACCTGGCCACCCGCCCGTACACGCTGGCCAAGGTGGCCGCGCAGATCCCGTTCATCGAACGGCGGCACGCCCAGCAGCGCCCGGTGCACGCGGCCACGATCTACCGGCAGGTGCTACGCGACTGGCTGGCGCGTGACTCGGGCAAGCACCGCTTGCGGCCCGACCACAAGCTCACCCTGATGACCCGGCTGGCCGCCTGGTCCTGGCAGCGGGGCAGCCGGCGGGTGGACAGCACCGACCTGGACGACTGGCTCGACGAGCAACTGGCCACCGACCCGGTGCTGCGCCGACGCTATCGGGACAGCTCCCGCGACCAACTCGAGGAGGATCTGCGAACCGCGACGTTCGTGATCCGCAGCGACGACAACGGCCCGGACCGGCCGGACTTCCGGTTCGCGCACAGCTCCATCCACGAATACTTCCTGGCCCAGTACCTGTGCGACGCGCTACGCGACGGTCGCCGCCAGGACTGGTGCCTGCCGATGCCCTCGGCGGAGACCCTGGACTTCCTCGGCCAGCTGATCACCGATGACGACGATCCCCCCGTGCTCACCGCCGAACTGGGCCGGTGGCGCGGCCCCTACACAGCCCAGGCCAGTGAGTTACGGCTGCGTTACGCGCTGTGGGCCCGCGACCACGGCTGGTCCCACCCCACGTTGGCCGGCAGCGACCTCACTGGCGCCACCCTGCGCGGTTGGCGATTCACCGGCACCGACACCGCCCCGCTCATCCTGACCGCCGCCACCCTGACCGGCGCGGACCTGCGCGACACCCGCTGGGATCACGTTACCCTCACCCAGGCCACCCTCAGTGGCGCCCGCCTCGACCGCGCCACCCTCCACGACACCACCATAACCGCCGGCACTCTGCAGGACGCCAACCTGTCCGGCGCTTTCCTCCACCACTGCCGCCTCGACGGCACTGACCTCACCGGCATCACCACCCACCGGCTCCGCCACATCGGCTCCGGCACCAACCTGCCCACCCCAGCACACCCCACCAGCACCCATCTCCATGCCCTCACCAGCCACACCAGCGGGGTGTTGGGGGTGGCGTTCAGCCCGGAGGGCACCCGCCTGGCCACTGCCAGCGACGATGGGACCGTGCGGCTGTGGGACAGCATCATCGGCGAGTGCCTGCTCACCCTCACTGGCCACACCAGCGGGGTGTGGGGGGTGGCGTTTAGTCCGGAGGGCACCCGCCTGGCTACCGTCAGT
>DATEMN010000052.1:0-3577 GCA_035275565.1 Pseudonocardiaceae bacterium
CAGACGAAGCCGTCACCGAGAATGCCGATCTGGGATCCGGGTTTGGTCGGCACGGTGACGTGGTTGTCGGCATGGTGACGGAGCGGTCCGGCCGTGTGGTGGTCGGGGCATCGGCACGGTGACAGCCGGATCTGGGCGTGACAGGGGCCCCGATGGAGCGTGTTGATCAGGTTCTCAGTGGAGGGACCAGGAGGTGGCCGTAGCTGAACGCGCCGATGACCGACCACGGGCGGGTCTGGATAACCGAACAGCTCCCGGTAGCGCAGCGCGACACCGGCGAGCAAGTTCACCGCGTGCCCGAGCAGCGTGGGCTGCGCCGCCGGGTGGATGAGCAGCTCCCGATCGATCCTGTAGGGCTCGAATACTCGATGCAGTGTCCTGACCTGCGGTCCTCGTGTTCCGGTCGGTTATGGATGATCGTCGGGTGCTGTTTCTGTCGACGCTTGTATCAGCTGGTGCGCTGGCTGCTCGGTCTGACCGCTGTACTGGTGCGGCGAGACCTGAGCAAGGATGCCGAGCTGCTGGTTTTACGGCACGAGAACACCGTGTTACGCTGACAGATCTCCCGGGTTCGCTACAGGCCCGTCGACTGGGCATGGTTGGCCGCTGTGTCCCGGCTCGTGCCAGGTCGCCGCTGGGCCGAGGTCTTCCCGGTCACTGCTGCCACGATCCTGGCTTGGCACTGCAAGTTGGTCTCGCGGAGAGGGGACTACTCGGCGCGTCGCCAACACGGGCGTCCCCCGACCGCAACAGCGATCAAAAGACTGGTGATTCACATGGCAGCCGAGAATCCCACCTGGGAACATCGGCGGGTGCAGGGCGAGTTGGTCCGGCTCGGCCATCGCATCGCCGCCTCGACCGTGTGGCAGATCCTCCCGTGACGCTGGTATCGATCCCGCACCTCGCCGGTCGGGTCCGACTTGGCGCCAGTTCCTCACCGCGCAGGCGAAGGCCGTCCTGGCCGTGGATTTCGTGCATTGTGGACACCGTGTTTCTCAGGCGGATCTACGCGCTGATCGCGGTCGAGCACGGTTCCCACCGGGCACATCTGGCCGGGGTGACCGCGTACCCGACCGGTGCATGGACCCCTCAAGCCGCTCGGAATCTGCTGAGGGACATCGCCGACCGCGCCACACGCGTAACGTTCCTGCTCCGAGACCGAGACTGCCGGTTCACCAGCGCGTTCGACACGGTGTTCACCGCAGACGGCATCCGGATCCTCATCAGTCCACCCGGAGCACCCCGGGCGAACGCGATCTGCGAACACATGATCGAAAACCCTACGCCGCGAGCTGCTCGACAGGGTCCTGGTCGTCAACGAACGCCACCTGCACCGGATCCTCACGATCTATCTGCACCACTTCGATAACGCGCCCACACCGAACCCTCGGACAACTCGCACCGGCCCAGGCCGAAACCCAGCCCCCACCAGTGATCAACCTCGCCGATCACCAGGTGCGCCGCAGACCAATCCTCGGCGGACTCACCAACGAGTACCACATCGCAGCATGATCGAATCCAGCACCGTAAACCCACAGGTCAAGCCCAGAATCCTCATATTCGAGCCCCACAGGGTCTAGCCGCTGACCTGGGCGGTGGTGATGATTTGGAGAACCTTGCTGGCGGCCGGTGCGGTGCTGGGGCAGAAACTCCGCGGTGGTGACGCAGCCGAGGAAAAACGGTTCATACCGTGTGTCACTGAGATGTTCCTGGCGCAAATCACGCTGATCAGCTTGGCGACGTGCCGGCGTCCCTGCCGTACCGACCGCCGAGCTACTCGCGCCTACGCTGCCTTCCGTGGCTGAGGAGCGCGGCGGGTGGCGGACGTTCGGTGAGAAGACGGTCTATGACAACCGGTGGGTGCGGCTGGGGTTGGTGGACGTGGAGGCGCCGAACGGGGAGCGGTGGGATTACCACGTGGTGCATCTGGATCGGATCGCGGTCGCTTTGATTGTGGATGATCGGGATCGGGTGTTGATGTTGTGGCGGTACCGGTTCGTCACGGAGCAGTGGGGGTATGAGCTGCTCGGTGGCATGGTTGATGCGGGGGAGGATGCGGCGGGGACGGCGGCGCGGGAGGCGGAGGAGGAGAGCGGGTGGCGTCCGGTGGGGGAGCCGGAGCATCTGGTGAGTTTCGAGCCGCTGCCGGGGCAGGTCACGGCGCTGGTCGACGTGTTCTTGTGGCGGGGTGCTGAGCGGATCGGTGAGCCGACCGACACGGAAGAAGTCGGCCGGGTGGAGTGGGTGCCGTTGTCCCGGGTGCTGGAGCTAGCGCAGCGGCAGGAGCTGCTGGGATCGGGGACGCTGGTCGCACTGTTGTACTACATGGCCTTACGAGGTGGTGCCACCGCTGCCGGGTAGTACGAGCTGGTTGAGCCGCCGTTGTTGCCGGTCGGATTTGATTTGCGCTGCGAGGCGGCGGGCTTGCCGGGTGTGGGTGAGGGATGCGTCGCGGTCACCATTGGCTGCGTGGGCGTAGGCGAGATCGACCAGTAGGCCACTGCGTGCACGGATGAAGTCGGCCGGAAGGTGGGTAAGAGCGGCGGTGAGTTGGTCGATGGCGTCGGGTGCGCCGATGCGGGCGAGGGCGTGGCCGCGCCAGCGGTCGAGGTGGGAGTCACCGAGGAACAGGAACGGCAGCGCGGGGTCAACGGGGTCGACGGGCAGCAGGCCGGAAGCGGTGTCGAAGGCTCGCTGTGCGTCATCGGCGTGGCCGGCGGCGGCGAGGGTTTCGCCGTGTGCGGCGACCAGCCATGCGCGCAGCAGGGGCGTGGTGTTGCCGTGGGCGATGCTGCGGGCGTGGGCGAGTTGCTCGACGGCGGCGGTGGTTTCATCAAGGTCGAGGAGGACGAAGGCTTGTTCGGCGGTGGCGTGGGCGAGTAGCGCGGGTGAGTCGGCTTCGCGGGCGGCGGTTTTGGCGCGTTCGTAGTGGGTCCAGGCTTGGCCGAGGGCAGCGCGGTCGAGTGCTTGCCATCCAGCCAGCGTGGATGCCTCGACCATGACCCCGGCCAGCGCTGGGCGGTGTGGTCCGGCGCGGTAGGTCAGGAGTTGGTGGACGTGGTCGATCTGGGTGCGGAGCTGGTCGAGTTGGGTGAGCCCGCCGAAGCGCCGGTCGACGTGGCGGGCGTGGTCGACTTGGCGGCGGAAAATATCGACGGTCTCGCGGTCGACGGTGCGGGCTACGGCGAGCCGGGTGCGTAGTTCGGCGGCTTCGGGGTCTTCTTCTGGGTCGTCGGGGAAGCCGAGTTCGGCGTTGGTCCGGCCGTAAATCTCGCGGAAGAGCCGCCGGTAGATCTCGCTGGGTTGTTCTTTTCCGTTCTCCCACCGTGAGAGCTTGGTTTTGAGGCTTGCCCTGGTCGCGATCGGCAGGTTCAGTGCATCAGCACGGCGGGTGAGGAGGTCGATCACCTGGGCTGCGGTGTAGCCCAGATGCCGGCGCGCGGTCTGCAGCGCCGTCAGCATGACCGACTCCGGCCCCGAATAAACCCGCGTTGACCTGCGCGGTTAATGGTAGTTAATGGCCGGGTCGTTAACAGGAACCAATTACGAAGCGGCACCTGTTCGGCGTTTCCTAGTG
>DATEMN010000053.1:0-11517 GCA_035275565.1 Pseudonocardiaceae bacterium
TGGACCGGCCACCCTGCCCTGCCGCTCGCACGACCCGGATCTCTGGTTCGCCGAAGCACCAGCAGAGCTGGAGCGGGCCAAGCAGCTCTGCACCGGTTGCCCGGTCAAGACCGGCTGTCTGGACAGCGCGCTGTCCAGACAGGAGCCGTGGGGCGTATGGGGTGGCGAGATCTTCGAGCGTGGCGCGATCGTGCCGCGCAAGCGTCCGCGTGGCCGACCCAGCAAGGCCGACCTCGAGCGGGACCGCGCCGAACGTGAGCGCGCCGGACAGATAACTGCCGCGTAACCGCCCACCCAGCCCGGTTGGGTGCCCTTCAAGGGCACCCAACCCCGATCCCGCGTGCACACAACGACAGCCAACCCGGCCGCTTGCAGGTGTTACGTCTCTGCCGACCGACCCTCCTGACTCAGGAGTTGAACACCATGTTGCTCCACGAAATGCTCGTCCGGACACGAATGCGTGAGGATCAACGTCGCGCCAGCCGGGAGCGGCTGGCCAGGCGGCTGGCCGCAACTCGGCGATGGCACCGCCTAGCCCGTTACGCCGAACGGCGGGCCCACCGCGCTGCCAGCCGCCTGTAACCACGGTTGGGCGGCCTTCACCAGGGGTTAGCTCAACGAGCGTCCATGCGTCGCAGAATCTCGGCCAGCGCCTTACCGTGCTCTGCCTGAGTCTCTCTGATCGCGGCCAGTTCGCGTCCGTGCGCGGCCAGTTCGTGTCCGTGCGCGGCCAACGTCTCGGTATGCGCGGCCAACGTCTCGGTATGTGCGGCCAACGTCTCGGTATGTGCGGCCAACGTCTCGGTATGTGCGGCTAACGTCTCGGTATGTGCGGCCAACGTCTCGGTATGTGCGGCTAACGTCGCGGTGTGCCGATCCACCGTCTCCTTGATGTCCAGCACGGTGTCGGAGATCGCGGTGAGGTCTTCCTCGAGGCGGCCGACGCGACGAGGCAGCTCCAGGCTGGTCATGGCGGTGAGAGTATCCCTGCGCCTAGCCTGCGGGTTGCCGGGCGGTGGCTCATCTCAGTGAGCTGGCGAGACCGGTACGAAGGAGGGCGAAGGCGTGGTTGGCCGCGGCGACGGCGTGCGGGTGGAGGTGATCGGCGTCAGCCCCGCTGACCAGCTGTCGGCTGGTGTTCTCGGCGAGGGTCCGCTGGACGATGGTGATCTGTGCTGCCGCGAGGCGTGCGGTGAGGGAGGGTAGGGCGCCGACGGTGTCGATGAGAGCGGCGCTCAGGGCGTCTTCGTTGCGGGTGAGGTAATGCCGCAGCCGTAGGGCGAGGCTGGGTGTGGTGGTGAGCATCTGGTAGATGGCCAATGGCTCGGGGTCGGGGGTGAGCCCGGTGATCGGATCGCGTCGGCGCAGTCCGTCGAGGAAGTGCTTGTGCAGCGCGTCCAGTGGTGACTCGCCGGCAGGACGGTCGCGGACCACGTCGGCGCTTTCCTGTTCGTGATCTGCGATGCGGTGCAGCACGAGATCCTCTTTGGTGGGGAAGTAAGCGAACAGGGTGCGCTTGGAGACCTCGGCGGCGGCCGCGACCTCCACGACGGAGACGTTGTCGAATCCGTGGGCTAGGAACAGCGCGATGGCGGTGTCGGAGATCGTCGCCCGGGTGCGCTGCTTTTTGCGTTCCCGTAGCCCCAGTTGCTCACCGTGCACCATGCGCTGCACTCTACCGTGGAAGTACCTAGGTGTATAAGTATGCTTGGTATACTTTTGGCGGGTGCTCGAAGAAGCGGGGGAGCGGCATGCAGACCGACGTGCTCGTGGTGGGTGCTGGACCGACGGGGCTGATGCTGGCCACCGAGCTCGGGCTGGCGGGGGTGACCCCGTTGGTCATCGACGCGTTGCCGGTGCCGAGCGGCCAAGCCAAGGGCGGCGTGCTGCAACCGCGTACCGCCGAGGTCTTCGACCTGCGCGGGCTGATGGACCAGCTGCCGGAAAGTGCCCTGTCCCAGGCACCGATCGGCGGGCACTTCGGTGGTCTGCCGGTGGAGTTGGACGCTCGCCCCTGGAACACCCGTCACCCTTACCCGGTGGCCATCCCGCACGAGCGCGTCGAGCAGGTACTGACCGAACGGCTGGCCGACTACGACATCGCGGTGCATTTCGGTCATGAGCTCACCGCATTGCAGTCGGCGGAGGACGGAGTCGTCGCCACTGTGCACGACCAGGCGGCCGACTCTGATCTCCACATTCGCGCTCAGTACCTGGTGGCCTGCGACGGTGGCCACAGCACGGTCCGGAAGCTGCTGGGGGTCCCGTTTCCCGGCCACGCCGGCACGATGACTGCGGTCCTCGCCCACGTGCGCTTGACCTCGGTGTCGGATCTCGTGCCGACCCGCATCAGCCACTTCGCAGCGATGGTTCGCGAGGGAGGTGGCTACTGGAGCATGCTCAACCCACCGCTGGAGGGGGATCTCTACCGGCTGGTGTTCGGCTCCTTCGAGGCGACTACCGCTGATCAGCGACGTGACAGCCCTGTCGAGGTCGACGAGGTTCGCCACGCCCTGCAGGCCGTCTGGGGGTCCGACACCGAGCTCGGCGAGGTCGCCTGGGGCTCCCGGTTCAGCGACGCCACCCGGCACGTCGAGCACTACCGCGCCGGCCGGGTGCTCTTCGCCGGTGACGCTGCCCACATCCACTCACCATTAGGCGGTCAAGGCCTCAACCTCGGTATCCAGGACGCATTCAACCTCGGCTGGAAACTCGCTGCCCACGTCCAGCGCAGAGCCCCAGCCGGGCTACTCGACAGCTATCACACCGAACGGCACCCGGTGGCCGCCCGCGTCCTGCACCACACCCGTGCTCAGCGCGTGCTCGCCGACCGCCATCCCCCCGATGATGTCGCCGCGCTGCGTGACATCGTCACCGACCTCGTGCGCCTGCCTGACACCAACCGCTATCTGGCCGGCATGATGTCCGGGCTCGACGTGCGCTACCCGATGCCCGGCGGCGACCACCCGCTGCTCGGAGCCCGAATGCCCGACATCGACCTGGTGATCGACGGTGTCAACACTCGGCTCAGCGCGCTGATGCACTCCGGCCGTGGCCTGCTCGTCGACCTCACCGGTAACCACCACCGCACCGCCGGTCACGGAATCGACGTGTGCCGCGCCGATACCCACACCGACATCGACTTCACCACCGTCCTGCTGCGACCTGACGGCCACATCTGCTGGTTCACCACGGTCGCGCAACAACTCGACCCGGCCGACACCGGTCTGCGTGCCGCCCTCACGCAGTGGTTCGAGCCAGGTTGATTCTCAGCTGGCGAAACCCGGTTGCCAGCGCTGCGCGATCCCACGCAGCGGCACAATGGCGTCAAGCTGGCACAGCACACCGAATGTCCCGGTGCTCACTCGGTGGATCAGCAGATAGCTGGGTGGCAGGTTGAGTGCGCGCCCGGTCCGGAAGTCCGGCCCGGAGAAGTCACCGACGCGCTCGGCTTGAGCCTGCATCCAGGCTCGGGTGAAGTGGAAGGTCTCGGTACGTAACGGGTCGGCGAAGGGGCCGAGGTAGGCCAGCACATCCTCGGCTCGTAGTTGTAGGCCAGGCCGGACGAAGCCCTCCGAGCGCAGCAACTCGAGTAACTCGTCCGAGCGTTCCTCGACCGCCAGCCGGGTCGCGATCCCCAGGGTGCGCGGGGTTCCGCCGGGCAGCTTCGCCGCCGCGCCGAAGTCGAGCACGCACAGCCGTCCGTCGTCTAGGTGCAGGAAGTTCCCCGGATGGGGGTCGGCGTGCAGCAACCCGGTGAGGGCGGGGGAGGAGGAGTGGAATTCGGACAGCTTGCGACCGATATCGTTGCGTTCGGACCGCGAGCCGGCGCGGATGATCTGTGCCATCGGGGTCCCGGCGACCCACTGCGACACCATTACCTTCGGCGAGCTGGCGATCACGGCCGGGACAGTGATCTCCGGATGATCGCGGAACGCGGCGGCGAATGTGCGCTGGTTATCGGCCTCGTCACGGTAGTCGAGTTCCTCGACCATTCGGTCCCGCAGTTCAGTGAGCAGCGGCTTGACGTCCATGCCGGGCACGATTGCCTGGAATAGCCGGCTGAACCTCTGTAGTTGTCGCAAGTCGGAGCGCAGCGCCTCATCTGCGCCCGGGTACTGTACCTTGACCGCGACCTCGCGACCGTCATGCCAGGTAGCCCGGTGCACCTGCCCGATGCTGGCGGCGGCCGAAGGCTCATCGGAGAAGTCGGCGAAGCGGCGGCGCCACCCTGAGCCGAGCTGCTCGTCGAGCACCCGCTGCACCGAGCGCGGTGACATCGGTGGTGCCGCGGACTGTAGTTTGGTCAGTGCCTCCCGGTACGGTGCAGCAAGCGTCTCGGGGATCGCTGCCTCGAACACGCTCAGCGCCTGGCCGAATTTCATCGCGCCGCCCTTGAGCTCACCGAGCACCGCGAAAAGTTGCTCGGCGGTGCGGGCGCTGAGCTCTGCGCTGACGTCTCGCGCGTCGTGCCCGGCCAGCCGCTTCCCCCAGCCTGCGGCGACCCGTCCGGCCACCCCGAGCGGGAGGCTCGCGAGCCGGACGGTTCGTGCAGCGGCCTTGCGCGGGATGTCGGTCACAGGGGTGATTGTCTCCCGGTAACGCCCCTCCGTAGTAGGGGTGTCACGGCGTAATAGTGGTGCGGAGGCATCATCGGGCGCCGCAGTCACAGCGTGGATGGACCGGCCGAGGGTGCCGACGCAATGTGCCGCGTACCGGATCCAGTTCCAGCGCAGCGCTCCACGTCGGCGGGACCGGCAGACCGGTATCTGGTCCGGTCAGCACGGCGAGCACCTGTTCGGTGATCAGTGCGGCGGCCAGCTGGGTACAGGCCAAGCCGGCGGTCGGGATCGTCCCGACCAGCTGGGCAGCCAGTCTCGGCCAGGCCAGGTCCTGATCCGCGTGGTGCAGCTCGGCGCAGCGCAGGCAGCTGCTGCGACCCGGCCACACCAGCGGGCCCACGACCGCCGTCCCCTCGTGGGCGAAGCCGATCAAATGCGGAATCCCGGTCGTGAGCAGCTCGTTTACCATGATCGGCTCTGGGACCACCACGTCGCACAGCACGATCATGTCGGGTCGGCGGTTATGGGCAACGGTCATCCCGGGCGCGCACCGCCTTACCGCATCGGCCGCTGCTGCCGCGCGGGGCCGGCCGAGATCGTCCGGAAGGTAGCCGGTGCCGACATCCGCGGTGGCGACGGTGCCGGTGGCTTCCACCGCGACGTGGCCCACCCCAGCCGAAGCCAGTGCGGTGGCCAGCGCCACTGCCACCCGACCGGATCCGATCACGCGCACCGCGGCGGCGCCTCGCCGACCCAATACGTGTCGCGTCGTGCAGCTGGTGTGCACCGACCAGTTGGTCGCCTCGGCGTCCAACGCGATCCGGTGCCAACCCGGTGGGCCGTCGTCGACAGCTGTGGCGTCGGCCACCAGGCCGCTCCGGTACAGATCGGCGAGCATCGCGAGGACATCGCCGGCCGCTGATCCAGCTGTCTCCGCCGCTGCGACCAGCTGCGCCGTGCTGCGGACCCCGTCCATGCAGGTGAGTAGCGCCGCGAGCGGTTCCGGCAGGTCGTCGAGGACCATGGCGCGTTGCGGGTCCAACCCGAGCTGCAAGCAGGTGGGGGAACGCCAGACCGCGGCGCGGCCCGGCGCGAGCCGCAGCCGCTCAGGGAGGTAGGACGGCATGGCGGTGGCGTTGGGCGGAGTCATGCACGAAATCTTGGGCCGTTCGGTCGCACGGCTCAACTCGCTGTCCACAGCTGGCAGAGTTGTCCACAGACTTACGCCGGTCTTCCCCACAGGTTGTGGACAGACTGGGGACAATGCAGGTCCCGATAAAGATGTCCAAGCGTCATTTCGGAGGGCGCTGGGATTGGTCGTCGCCGGGCTCGTCGTCGTGGGTTTGCTCACGGGGGGCGTCCGCGGCGGTGCGCTCCAGAGCGGCGATCGGATCGTCCAGATCGGCGGCCTGGCTCGCTACCCGATCAACGAACCTCTCGGGATCGTCCAGGTCCTCGGCGGCAGGCAGCAGATCCGGATGGCTCCACAGAGCGTCCCGGCCTTCGATCCTCTGTTGCAGGGTGAGCTGTCTCCACAATTCGGCGGCAGCCCGAAGCTTGCGTGGGCGCAGTTCCAAGCCGACCAGCGTGGCGAAGGTCTGCTCAGCGGGACCTCCGGAGGCGCGCCGCCGTCGCAGCGTCTCGCCCAGCGCATCAGCACCGGGAAGCCGTTCGCCCAATGCATCCGCGACGACGACGTCGACCCAGCCCTCGACCAGTGCGAGCAGCACCTCCAGCCGGGTCAGGGCGGCCTTCTGCTCGGGACTGTTGCGTTGCTCCAGCAGACCGGACGCCATCAGTTGATCCATGCTCTGCGGGTCGGTCGGGTCGATCTGACGGGCGATTTCCTGCAGTGCGTTGTTGTCCACCTGGATGCCGCGGGCGAACTCCTCGACGGTGCCCAACAGCCGTTGACGCAGCCATGGCACGTGCGAGAACAGCCGGTGGTGCGCAGCTTCTCGGGCCGCCAGGAACACCATCACCTCGGAGCTCTTGCGCTCCAACCCGGTGGCGAACTTCTCCACTGTGGTCGGCAGCAGGGCGGCCACGCCCAGCGGTCCCAGCGGGAGCCCGATATCGGTGGAGGTAAGCACCTCGCCGCCGAGCTGGGCCAGCGCCGAGCCGAGTTGTGAGCCGAAGGCCATCCCACCCATCTGCTCGACCATCGCCACCAGCGGACCGGCACTCTGACGGACTTCGCTGGGCAGCGCATCGATCCACGAGCCAGCCATCCGGCGGGCTACCGGGTCACACAACCGTTGCCAGGTCGGCAGGGTTCGTTCTACCCAATCCCGCGGCGCCCACGCGGCGCTGCTCTGTGTCCCGGTGGGCAGCGTGGTCGCCGGATCCAGCCACAGCTCAGCTAGCCGCACCGCGTCAGCGATCGCGCTGGCCTGCTGGGCCGAGGGCAGCCCGGTTGTAGAAAGCTTCTGCATCGCGATCTGTTTGGCCAGGTCGTAGTTCACTGGGCCGCCACCGCCGCTGGCCGCGCCCTGGCTGAGCATCTGACCTAGCTGGGTGAGCATCTGGCCTAGGGCGCCGACGTCCAACCCACCGATCCCGAAGGCCGCGAACGGGTTGGCCGGGTCGGTACTACCGCCGCCGGTGTTTTCGGGGGGGTTCCTCCGATCGGGGTCCCGGGGATCTCGCGGATCTTCGGAGCCGAAACCGAAGGGCAGGTCGGTCATGGACCCCACGTTACGCGGACCTGGGACACGTACGCTGATCGGCTGTGAGCCGTCGAACCCGGACCCTGCTGGTCAGTCTCGGCTTCGCCCTGCTGCTCGGGCTCCTGGGCGGGCTGGCACCGGTGCCCTACGTCGCGCTCCGTCCGGGGCCGACCTTTGACACCTTGGGGGAGGTGGCGGGCAAGACCGTGGTGGAGATCAGAGGTGCCCAGACCTACCCCACCAGCGGCCACCTCAACCTGACGACGGTCTCGGTGATCGATGACGTGACCCTGTACGGGGCGCTTGGCCTGTGGATATCCGGTCGTAGCGTGTTGATCCCCCGCGACGAGATCTTCCCGCCAGGGTTGTCTGAGCAGCAGGTCGAAAAGCAGAACCAGCAGATGTTTCAGGACTCGGAGTCCAAAGCCGAGACTGCGGCGCTGGGCTACCTGGGTTATCCCACCCGTGTCGTGGTCGACCCGGTGGCTGCCGACGGTGCCGCGAACGGGAAGTTGGCCGCCGGGGACCGACTGCTGACCGTCGACGGCCGGGAGGTGCGCACCGGGCAGCAGGTCGTGGACATGCTCGCCGGTAGCCATCCCGGACAGCCCGTGCAGGTCCGCTTCCAACGTCCGGGCGCCGCGCCGCAGGAGGTGGCGATCACGCTCGGTACAGGTGAGCAACCAGGTCGCGGCTATCTCGGCGTCGGGGTGATCGATCGGCCCGACGTGAACTTCGACATCATCATTAGCCTGGCCGACATTGGTGGCCCCTCGGCGGGTCTGATGTTCGCGCTGGCCATCGTGGACAAGCTGACGCCGGGGGCGCTGGCCGGGAACACCTTTGTGGCGGGCACCGGCGAGATCGCCCCGGGCGGTGAGGTTGGTCCGATCGGTGGCATCCCGCTCAAGATGATTCGTGCTCGCGAGGCGGGGGCGACGGTGTTCCTGGTGCCCGCGGGCAACTGCGCCGAGGCGGTGCAGCGGGCCCCAGAGGGGCTGCGGCTGGTGCGGGTGAGCACTTTGGCGGAGGCGGTGCACGCGTTGGATGACCTGCGAGCCGCCAGGCAGCCTCCTGGCTGCTGACAGCGCGTCAGCGCAACGTTTCCCACAGTGCGCGGAGCAGGTTCGGGGCGAGCTGCGGGTCCTCCACCACCTCGTCGTGCCCCTGGTCGTCTCCGGAGCGCAGTCGCAGTACGCAGGCCCCGACGCCGTCCCTAAGCACCGCCGCGACCAGCCTGCCTTCCCGCCGCTGCGGATGCCCGGCGGCGGCGCGGCGGGCCTGCACTGGATCGTCGGGTAACTCACTAAGGCTGGTCTGAGCCGCCGGGGGGAGCACGACGATCTCCTGGGCCAACGCGCAACCGGCGACTGCCGCCGGCCATTCGATCCCGGCCAGCGCGACGTCCAGCTCACCTTCGGGCAGAGCCTCCTGAGCCACTGGGGTGAGCGCGGCGGCAGCGTCGAGCTGACCGGCCAGCTCAGGCTGGCTGGCTAGCAGGATCGGGGTGGCTACCAGCGCGAACAGTTGCGGCCGCTGGTCCCACCCGGCGGCCGCAACGAACTCCTCGACCTCCCGCGCGGTGACTGCCAACGCCTGAGACGGGGGGAACGGGGATGGCTGCGGCTCGCTCACCCGACCATGGTCGCACCGGTTGCCGGTACCGCCCGCAGCGGTGCGGCCACTGGGATCCGAACCCTCGGGCACTCCGTAGAGTGTGACAGGAGGGACTCAACCCGGCGTGGACGAGCACAGGCTGGCTGCGGCGTGGGGGTCCGTGCCTCATCACCTCATCGTCGTCGGAGGAGCGTGTCCCGTGGCCAGTCGGCCCCCCGTCGGAGTTCCCGCCCTCTCCCGTCGTGCCCGGATCCTGATCACTGTCGGGGCTATTGCGCTGGTGGTGCTGATCGTCGGATCGCGGCTGGTTGATACCTACGCGGACTGGCTGTGGTTCGGCGAGGTCGGTTTCCGCTCGGTGTTCTCCACCGTCCTGATCACCCGCATCATTCAGTTCCTCGTCGTCGGGGTGGTGGTCGGTGGGTTGCTCGCGCTGAACATCGTGATCGCTTACCGCACCCGGCCGGTGTTCGTGCCGGTGGCGGGACCCGACGATCCAGTCGCGAGGTACCGCACCGCTATCGTGGCTCGGCTGCAGATGGTCGGCATCGGTGTGCCGGCACTGATCGGGCTACTCGCCGGTCTGTCCGCGCTGGGCGACTGGCAGACGATGCAGATGTTCCTGCACGGCACCAGTTTCGGCGTCACCGACCCGCAGTTCAACAACGACGTCGGCTTCTATGCCTTCGAGCTGCCCTTCTACCGCAGGTTGCTGGGCTGGGCCTTCGTCGCCGTGGTGCTCGCCTTCCTCGGGGCGCTGGTCACGCATTACCTGTTCGGCGGGCTGCGGCTGGCCGGTCGTGGGGGGCAGCTGTCCGGCCCGGCTCGGGTCCAGCTCGGGGTGCTGGCTGGCGTCTTCGTATTACTCAAAGCGTTGGCCTACTTTCTGGACCGCTACGGGCTGCTGTTCTCCCAACGCAATCCACTGTTCACCGGGGCTAGCTACACCGATCTCAACGCGGTCATGCCCGCCAAGATCATCCTGATGTGCATCGCGGTGATCTGCGCGGTGGTCTTTTTCGTCGGCGCTCAGCTGCGCAACCTGCAGCTGCCGGCGATCTCCATTGCGCTTCTGGTGCTTTCCAGCGTTCTGGTGGGTGCGGCGTGGCCGGCGATACTCGAGCAGTTCGTGGTGCGCCCGAACGCCAACGAGCGCGAGGCGCCGCCCATCCAGCGCAATATCGCCGCGACTCGAGAGGCTTATGGCATCACCGACCGGCAGGTCACGTATTCCCAATATTCCGGACGTAGTGAGGCGTCGTTGGCTGATGTTCGGGCTGACACTGTCACGGTCCCGAACGTGCGGCTGCTGGACCCCAACGTGCTGTCGCAGACCTTCACTCAGTTGCAACAACGGGAGAATTTCTACGGTTTCCCGGACAAGCTCGACGTCGATCGCTACACCGTCGGAGGTAAGAAGCAGGACTACGTGGTAGCGGTTCGGGAGCTGGAGTCTAAGTCGCTGGCCGAGAACCAAAAAACCTGGATCAACCAGCACCTCACCTTCACCCATGGCAATGGCTTCGTCGCGGCCCCGGCCAATACCGTGAACTCGGCGTTGAAGGATGCCGGCTCGGGGGAAGGAGGCTACCCGTTGTTCACCGTGTCGGACACCTCACGTCAAGGTGACATCCCCGTGCAGCAGCCGCGGGTCTACTTCGGTGAACTGATCGACGACTACGCGATCGTCGGTGGAAACCCCGGAGCCCGCCCCCGAGAGTTCGACGGCCGTCCGGAGAATTACACCTACGAAGGCAAGGGTGGGGTACCGATCGGAAGCTGGGCGAGCCGGTTGCTGTTCGCCTCGTACTATGGCGAGCGTAACATCCTGTTCAACCAGGCGATCGGGACTGATTCGAAGATCATATACAACCAGCACCCGAGGGATCGGGTGCAGAAGGTCGCGCCCTGGCTCACCGTCGACGGCGATCCCTATCCGGCCGTGGTCGAAGGTCGGATTCAGTGGATCCTAGACGGTTATACGACTCTGGACAATTACCCGTACGCGCAGCGGACCGTATTGGGCGCAGCGACTACCGACTCCTTATCCGGGGTGTCCCGCCTGCCGAACGACGAGATCAGTTATATCCGTAACTCGGTCAAGGCCACCGTAGACGCCTACGACGGCACCGTGACACTGTACGCAGTGGATGAGAGTGACCCCGTCCTGCGGACGTGGATGAACGTGTTTCCGGGTACCGTGCAGCCTAGCAGTGCGATCAGCGCCAAGTTGCGGGAGCATTTCCGCTACCCGCAGGACCTGTTCAAGGTGCAGCGCGAGATGCTCGCCCGTTACCACGTCAATGATCCGTCGGTGTTCTTCACTAACGATGATTTCTGGAATGTTCCCCCTGACCCGACGCAGAACCAGCAGGGCGTCGACCAGCCGCCCTACTACGTACTGGCCGGGCCACCTGACGGGCAAGGACCGGCGGAGTACCAGCTCACCAGTGCGCTGGTCAGCCTGCGTCGACCATTCTTGGCGGCCTACATCTCAGTGGGGTCCGACCCGGAAGACTACGGCAAGATCCGGGTACTCGAGTTGCCCGGCGAGTCTCAGACGCTGGGTCCCGAGCAGGTGCAGAACCAGTTCGTCTCCTCCGCGGAGGTCAGCCAGGAACTCAATCTGCTGAGGCAGTCCGAGACCGACGTCCGTTATGGCAACCTGC
>DATEMN010000054.1:0-6313 GCA_035275565.1 Pseudonocardiaceae bacterium
CAATCCGGTTAGGGTTGATATGGGAACGATCCCAGCCAGCAGCTCTGCCGCGTTCCAGCCCGCACCTGTCGACCCTGGTTGAGTCGTTCCTGGGTCACTGATGGTGGGTGGGCGGAACAATCCGGTTAGGGTTGATATGGGAACGATCCCAACGAGCAATTCTGCCGCGTTCCGGTCCTCATTCACTAGTTTACCTCCGTACAACACTATGGGATTCGTAGCGACCGGTGACCAGAGACCAGGCAAGGTCTCCCGCCATCCAATGCTGGAGGTACCGGACATAGTTCCCAAGCGCCCTCTCAGCCTGGGTGTCCAGGGTGAACGTAGCCAGTTCGGTCGCCGCCAGCTGGAACTGCGCAAGCCGAGCCGACGTCAAGTCATTTAGCACGTCAGCCGCATGTTGCAGACCACAGCCGAGAAACCGTTGAATGACCAGGACACCGTTGTTGATGTCGAATTCTCGTTCGATTTCCTTCTCGTAGGAGAAGAGGTCGTTCCGCAGGGGCCCTATGTCGGCGAAGGTGAGCGCGAGGGCGCGCATCGGCGGGGTGGTGAATACCTTGGCGGGAATGTGTTCCGCGAGCAGATGCGCGGCTAGTGTGATCGAAAATTCCGCGCCACCCGTGCGACGGCGCATCTCGATGTAGTCCACCGGATCAGGCGTCCGGTCCAGGATGAGGTTGTAGAGCTCCCATAGCCAGCTACCGACGAATTCCATGACCGCCCTGGGAAAGCGGTCAAGTAGGGCGACGGACATCATGCGGGACGTTCGAGCCCAGAGGTCCGCGAGGCCGCGCTCCACAGGGTTGAGTGGCGCGGGCGGGCTGGCCGTCATGAACGCCGGCAACCGGGCCAGAAACGCCCGCGCACCGGCGAGATTGCGAGACCGCTTGAACTCCGCGGCGAATAGGTCGTCGAAGTAGAACCCCCAGACGTGCCAGTCCGCGATCAGCTCGAGTTGCTCACGGTCAGCGTCCGGGTGGGTCAACGCCGCGAACAGTCCGTAGTCGGCCGCGCCGAACCCCCGCTCGTCCCAGATGATGCTGTCGATCATTCTCATGCGCTGTGCCCACGCCGTGACATGTTCGCGCGCCGCGTGTTCGTGTGGGTTTTCGCGCACGGCAAACGGCATCACGATGTCCGGACGAGTGAAAGTCTGCTGGAACGACGTGATGCGCGCTGCCGAGGTACCCAGCCCGGTGGGGCCTGCCAGAAAACGTCTGAGCGAGGGCCTCGGCGGCTGCGCGTTCATGTAGCGGCTGGACTGCAGATGCCATTCATGGCCACCCGCCTGCCAGTCCTGAAGGCCCTTGACGTAGCCGAGTATCCTGGCCCGATCGCCTGGGTCCAGACCGAACTCCTCGAAGAGAACAGGAAGCTCCGCCAGAGCGGTGGTCTCGAACTGGTGAGCCCGGGAAGTGATGACATCGTTAACGATCTCAGCGCAGCGCTGCGCCGGGTAGCCGAAGAACCGCTCCGCCACCAGCACCGCGTTGTTGATCTCGTCCTCTTCCTCTATTTCCCGCTGATAGGAGAAGATATCGTTACGGAGATGGACTTGGTCGGCGAAGGTATCGGTGAGCACCCGGATCGGCCGGGTTCCGAACACCACCTCGGGTACCTCGGCATTGATCGCGTACTCGACAATGGCAGCCGACCAGCGCCCTCCGCCCGCATTCCGCCGGTTCTCCATGTATTCGATCGGGTTGGCGATCCGGTTCTGGTTAATATTCGCCAGCTCCCAGATCAGTCCCTGTTCCATGTACTGCCGGTTGCTGTCGTGACAGCGACGCCGCCAGGCGGCGGACATGACAGACGCCGTACGCTGCCATACATCACCCAGGCTGCGCTCAACCGGGTTGGCTGGTTCCGGCATTCCGTCGCGCAGCTCCACGGGCATGAACAGTGGCATCCGGTCCAAATGTGCTTGGGCGCCCGCCATGTCGCCGCCGCGCTTGAAGACTTCCAGGAAGTGGTCGTCAATGTAGAACACCCAGACATACCAGTCGGTCACCGTGTGCAGCACCGGTTCGAGTGCTTCAGGATGGGTATAGGAGCTAAGCAGAGCGAGATCCATCGAATCGAACATTTGCTCGCTCCACACGCTGTGCTCCGAGCCGAGGATGCCCATTTCCTGCGCCCATACCCTGGAGTGTAGCCGGGCTGACTGCACATGCGGATTCAACCGCGCCGGATACGGCATATAGAACTCGGGCAATTCAAATGGCTGCGACATGGTCTTTGGCTCCTCAGTAGCGCAGAGTCAGCAGCTCGCCGCCGCTGTGCTGGAAGCGCAGAGGTGCGTGCTTGCCGGGCATCAACACGATCACTACCTGAAATTTCATAACGGGATCTCCTTACTCACTTCGAGGCACTAGGCGGTTCTTGGGTTCTCATGTCCAGCGGATGTGACCAGTCCCTTGCCCGGGCCTCGGCGAGGAGGGTCTCGACGATCTGGTGCTCGGGGACGGTCTTGACGACCTCGCCGCGGACGAAGATCTGGCCCTTTCCATTGCCGGAGGACACGCCGAGATCGGCCTCGCGCGCTTCGCCGGGCCCGTTGACCACACAGCCCATGACGGCGATCCGCAACGGGACGGGAAAGCCGTCGAATGCGGCGGTGACCTGTTCGGCGAGGGTGTAGACATCAACCTGAGCTCGCCCACAGGAGGGACAGGACACAATCTCCAGGCGCCGGGGCCGCAGGCCGAGGGACTCCAGGATCTGGCTGCCGACCTTGACTTCCTCGACGGGCGGGGCGGACAGCGAGACGCGGATGGTGTCACCGATCCCCTCGGCCAGTAGCACCCCGAACGCGACGGCGGATTTGATGGTGCCCTGGAACAGCGGCCCGGCCTCGGTGACACCCAGGTGCAGCGGGTAGTCGCAGCGAGCGGCCAGCTGCCGGTAAGCGGCGATCATGACGAGCGGGTCGTGGTGCTTGACGGAGATCTTGATGTCGCGGAACCCGTGCTCCTCGAACAGGGAGCACTCCCACAATGCGGACTCGACCAGGGCCTCCGGGGTGGCGCGGCCGTGTTTGGCCAGCAGCCGCGGGTCCAGCGAGCCGGCGTTGACCCCGATGCGGATCGGCACGCCGGCACCAGCGGCGGCTCGGGCGATCTCGCTGACCTTGTCGTCGAATTTCTTGATGTTGCCGGGGTTGACCCGGACCGCGGCGCAGCCAGCGTCGATGGCGGCGAAGACGTACCGGGGCTGAAAATGGATGTCGGCGATCACCGGGATCTGCGACTTGGCGGCGATCGCGGGTAGCTCGTCGGCGTCGTCCTGGCTGGGCACCGCGACCCGCACGATCTGGCAGCCCGCCGCGGTGAGCTCGGCGATCTGCTGCAGCGTGGCGTCGATGTCGGAGGTGCGGGTGGTGGTCATGGACTGCACCGAGACCGGCGCGTCCCCGCCGACCGGCACGTTGCCCACCATGACCTGTCGCGATACCCGACGGCCCGCCGCTGGCGAGGCCAGCGAGTGGGGCACCGCTGGTGGCGTGGGCATACCTAGCTCGACAGCCGTCATGAGATCTCCTTGGCGCTGACCTTCGCTCGGTGCGTGCTGGCGAGTCGTTTGAGCACGGCGGTGGCGATGCCGATGCCGTCCAAGCCGTGCGCGTGCAAGATCTGATCCCGGGAGGCGTGCGGCAGGAACCGGGGCGGCAAGGCGAAGGTGGCGACGCAGGTGTCCGACCCGGTGGCAGCCAGCGCCTGGGCGATCCGACCGCCGAGCGCTCCGGTGGTGGTGGTGTCCTCGACGGTGAGCACCAGGCGGTGCCCGCCTGCCAGTTTGAGCAGGTCCTCATCCAGCGGTGCGATCCACCGTGGGTCGATCACGGTGACCGGCACGTTGTGGGTGGCGAGCTCATCAGCGGCGGCCAGGCAGGCGCCTGCCAGTGCTCCGACGGCGACCAGCAGGCCCACCGCGGCAGGGTCGTGGCGGAGGATGTCGCAGTGCCCGATCCGGCGTAGCGCGGGAATGTCCGGGCCCACGACCGCCTTCGGGTAGCGGATCACGGTGGGCCCGTCGGTGACGTCGAGGGCTTCGCGGAGCAGCTCGCGCAGCCGGGAGCAGTCCCGGGGCGCGGCCAGTCGCAGGCCGGGCACTACCGGCAGGATGGAGGCATCCCACATGCCGTGATGGCTGGGCCCGTCCGGACCGGTGATCCCGGCTCTGTCCAGCACGACGGTGACCGGTAGCTGGTGCAGGGCGACGTCGGTGAGCAGCTGGTCGAGGGCCCGAGTGAGGAAAGTGGAGTAGAGGGCGACCACCGGATGACACCCGCCCAGGGCCAGACCCGCAGCGCAGGTCAGGGCGTGCTGCTCGGCAATCCCGACGTCGAACACCCGGTCCGGGAACCGCACTGCGAACTCACCCAGCCCGGTGGGGTGCAGCATCGCCGCGGTCAGGCACACCACGTCCTCGCGCTCGGCACCGATCGTGGTGATCTCTGAGGCGAACACCGAGGTCCAGGTCGGCTTGCCGGCCGAGCGGGGACGGCCGGTGGCAGGGTCGATGACGCCCACGGTGTGCAGGCAGTCGGTCTCGTCCCGCTCAGCGGGCGGGTACCCACGGCCCTTGCGGGTGATGCAATGCACCACAACCGGGTGGCGCAGCCGATCCGCTCGTCGCAGGGCCTCTTCGATACCGGCGATGTCATGCCCATCCACGGGCCCGAGATAGGCCAGACCGAGGGCATCGAACAGCGTGTGCGCGTCCCCGGTGGACCGGCGCAGGTCGGTGAGGTGGCAACCGAGGCCGCCGATGGTCGGGGAGTAGGACCGGCCATTGTCGTTGAGCACGATGATCACGGGCCGGTGCGGAGCCGCGCCGATGTTGTTGAGCGCCTCCCAGCACATGCCACCGGTCAGCGCCCCGTCCCCGACAATCGCGACAACCCGCCGGTCGGTGGCACCCCGCAGCGCGAACGCCCTGGCCAGGCCGTCGGCGTAGGACAGCGCGGTGGAGGCATGCGAGTTCTCGATGACATCGTGGACGGACTCAGCACGGGAGGGGTAGCCGGAGAGCCCGCCGGCCTGGCGCAGGGAATCGAATTCGGCACACCGGCCGGTGAGGATCTTGTGCACGTAGGCTTGATGCCCGGTGTCGAACAGCAGCACATCAGCCGGCGAGGTGAACACCCGGTGCACGGCGATGCTCAGCTCGACCACACCCAGGTTCGATCCCAGATGTCCACCGAGAGCTGAAACTTTCTCAATTAACAACGCCCGGATTTCCTGCGCGAGGGCGCCCAGCGTTGCGAACGACAGCTCCTGGAGATCGGTCGGGCTGGTGACCCGACTCACCAGGCTCATGACTGCCGCACCGCGGCGGGCAGCGTGAAGTGGATGTTCTCGCGGGTGGTCTCACGCTCGACCACCGTGACCGGCCCGAGCTCGGCGAGGGCCGCGATGACGGCATCGACGAGTCGAGGCGGGGCGGAGGCGCCCGCGGTCAACCCGATCACCCCACCCCCGTCCAACCATTCCGCGCGGAGGTCGCCGGGGCCGTCAATGAGATAGCTGGGGATGCCCTGGCGACGGGCGAGTTCCACCAGCCGAAGGGAGTTGGAGGAGTTCGCCGAGCCGACGACCAGGACCAGATCCGACTCCTGGGCGATGGCGGTGAGCGCGTCCTGGCGGTTGGTCGTGGCGTAGCAGATGTCCTCGGATGTGGGGCCGCGCAGCGCGGGGAAGCGGGCCCGCAGCGCGTCGATGACTTCGGCGGTCTCGTCCACGGCGAGGGTGGTCTGGGTCAGGTAGGACACCTGGGATGGGTCGGCGACCCTCAGCTCGGCGACCTCAGCGGCGGTCTGGACCAGAATCGTCTGGTCCGGGGCCTCGCCGAGGGTGCCCTCGGTCTCCTCGTGCCCGGCGTGTCCGATCAGGATCACGGTGTCGCCGCGGGCAGCGAACCGGCGGGCCTCGGTGTGCACCTTGGTCACCAACGGGCACGTCGCGTCGATCACCTCCAGCTCCCGGCCAGCGGCCTCGGCGCGCACCGTGGGGGACACTCCGTGAGCGGAGAACACCACGGTGGCCCTGTCCGGAACGGCGTCCAGCTCGTCAACGAACACCGCGCCGCGTGCTTGGAGATCGGCGACCACGTGGGTGTTGTGCACAATCTGCTTACGCACATAGATCGGGCCACCGCGCGCCTCCAGCAGCTGCTCCACGACCGCGATGGCGCGTTCCACCCCGGCGCAGAACGACCGCGGGGAGGCCAGCAGCACAGTCCGTGGTTCAGCTCGATGCCCTCCAGCGGTGTGCCTTTCGGCGGGATGTTCTCCGGCGGGATGTCCTCT
>DATEMN010000055.1:0-4614 GCA_035275565.1 Pseudonocardiaceae bacterium
GAGAAGGACGGGCCAGTTGCGGTCACGTAGGTACACGACAAGATCGGGCATCTTGCCGTGCTGATCGACGGAAACACCCAGAGACCGGAGGACGTCCTCTTCGAAAACGGCCCACTTTGTATCGGCGTCGCCTACATAAAGCACTTCTCCGCCCGGCGTAAAATAAGTGCAAAAATCTTCAATCATCTGCTTGATGAGAATGTTCTGTCCGCCAGGACTTAACGCCAGCGCACCGCCGCCCGGAAGGGTTACTGGAAATCCTTCTCGTAGCAGTCCCGTATCCAATCCATGATCGACCTGGTCCCGAGGAGCGGATTGGTCGCTTTTTCCCAAGGAGCGTCCGGCATTAGCCCTAGCAGAGAAAGCAAAACGAGCGCGGATCTCTCATTCGTGCGCTCACGGTCAAAGCCCAACGCTTTTAGTAGCTGCTGGGCTTCCGCGGTGCGGCCGGTGATCGACGAACTCAAGCAGCACCATCCATGACGCTAACGATACCTATGATCAGCTGGTCAATTTCATCCTGCTTGGGCAGTAGCATCTCCCGTCCCTGCCCGAGGGCTCTGAGTGCGCTGAGCGACGGGAAGCGGAGTGTTCGCAGATCCGTAGCGTTTACCTGCGTGTGGCCAGAAAAGGTGCGAAAGAAATTATCCACAATTGAACTGTTCAACCAGTAACTCAATCCCACTGCTAGATCGCGGTCGAGTCCGGCCCCATTATTGCGGGAAGATGTTGAGATGGTTTTCGAAGGCGACGGCCGAGGTGTTCCGACAAGAATCCCAAACCGCCGCTACCACCCGTCGCCGTTCTTCTTTGGCGGAAAAACGCTTAACAACGACATGGAAACCAGCCGGCAGCAGGAACTTCTTTTGTTCAGCTTCGGATCTTGCAGCAAAAGCCTGGTCCTTGCGGATCTCGCGTGGCCACTCGATAACCCCGCTCCGCACATTGCCAGGGTAGATCAGAGGCACACTGCCCGGCTCCGGGAGTTTCCGCAGGTTGTCTCGCGCACGAAAGTCGACGACCTTGCCCGTCGAAACCTGGACGCTAAGATCAGGCAACGTCGTAGGCAAAGCGCCCATCGTCTCCGCAATGACGGCATCGCCGTCATCAGCCAAGATGCGAATAAAACGCTGCCTGTCACCAGGACGCACCACCTCACTATAGCTCACGACACGTTCGACTGGCTTATCCGTGTAGCCGTGACTTACAGACAAAATCACCCTGCCGTTCCCGCGTTGGCGCGTACCGGGAAAATGACGTTCTCCTGGAGCACACCCGCGTCAGAGAAGACAGTTGAGCGAGACTCGAAAATATGTAGCCGATCAAGTGACAACCGGTTGAGCAGAAAACGGCGAAATTGCCCGAAATAGGGTCCGTTCGCGAATGAGCGTGGAGTGATCGCGACAAGCTGCCCGCCAGGATCAAGAGCTGCCGCACCGAGAGCAAGAAAAGCGGCATAGAGATTTGGACATTCGACACCCTCATGGAGGAGCGCCCGGCGGTGTACAGAATTGAGTCCCAGCTACGGTACGGCGGGTTCATGATGACTAAGTCAAACGGACTGTCGAGTGCAGTTGGCGTTGTCATCAAGCCAGTCGAAAGCTCGATGTAGTCGCCCAACACGATCTCAGTAGCTACCTTGACCCCTGTCGCACTGGCGGTCTCGGTGAGATCAGTTAAGGTCGCTTGGAGGTAGTGTCCTACTTCGGGATCGATTTCGACGGCTACGATCTCCAGCTTCAGCGCCGGACACTCTCGAAGCACTCGAGCGGCCAGCGCAGCTGCAAGTGCCCCTGAGCCCGCCCCTGGGTCGAGTACACGGAATCGACCTGCCTTCGGGAGGCGCGGCAGGTCGGCTATGAGCGCCGCCGCACGCTCTGGGGTGAAGAACTGGCCGAGGTGCGCCTGCTGACCACTGGAGAGTGTTTGGAGGGCGCTGACGCGCCGAGCCTCGGCCCGCGCCGTCAACGCGGCAGCGGCTTCATCTGCTTGTGCTGCGCCCATCGATCGTCCATCCTTCACCAGCGAGCTGCTGATCTCGGTCCCGCAGCCAGGGCTGCCTTGGTGCGGATAATTCTATCGGCAGGCACCGACAGGGTCTGTCTGCCCGTTGGTTGGCGTCAAGCCCTACGTCGTGGTTTCGGGTTGAATTTTGTTCGCATTGAATTATTTGTAATCCCCGTATGGGAAGTAACATAAGGTGAGCCGGTCGATTGGGCTCAGCCGTGGCGGTGCTGTATTTAGATAGTGAGCACAAGTCCGGTGAAGGCCGCTGGAAGTGGGTGCCTCGGATCGACGTCCGTGCCGAGTTCGTCGTGGCCTTGGCGGAGGTTCTGGACGAAGGCGGGTCCAGTGCTGACTACTCGCACTGAGCGTAGCCACTTCAGTCCGCGCATCGGTCGCAGCCAGGATTTCAAGCGGCCGTGATCTGCTTCGATCGGGTTGTTCGCATACTGCTTCATCACATGACAGGCGGCGGGCAGCATCTCGTCGAGCACTGGCGGGTAGGTGGGCGCACAGTCGGTGTTCACTTTGACGTATGTTTCGTCGATGAACCACTGGGCACCAGGGGTATGCCGGCAGGGTCGTGCCGCGTCGATCAGCAGCGGGGTGAACCGCTGCAGGAAACCAGACCTCAACGTGGGCACTCGGGCAGGACGACGACGCATCAGCTCAGCTTGCACCCCGCTCATCCACATCCATGACAGGTCTGGCGGGAACCCAGTCGATGATCCAACGGCCCGCCCTCAGCGAGGCGTGATCAGTGCGGCGCCACCCAGCGCAGGGCGTAGTGCTTCGGGAACCCGCACCGAGCCATCAGGCTGCTGGTGGTTCTCCAGGATGGCAACGATCCACCGGGTGGTGGCCAGCGTGCCGTTGAGGGTGGCGGCGACCTGCGGGCGCCCGTCGGAGTCGCGGTAGCGGATACCCAGACGGCGAGCCTGGAACGTGGTGCAGTTCGAGGCCGAGGTCAGTTCGCGGTAGGCCCGCTGGGACGGCAGCCAGGCTTCGCAGTCGAACTTGCGCGCCGCTGAGCTGCCCAGATCCCCGGCCGCGACGTCGATTACCCGGTAGGGCACCTCGATCGCGGCGAGCATCTGCTCTTCCCAGGCCAGTAGGCGCTGGTGTTCGGCCTCGGCGTCTTCGGGGCGGGTATAGACGAACATCTCGACCTTGTCGAACTGGTGCACCCGGATGATGCCGCGGGTGTCCTTGCCGTAGGAGCCGGCCTCGCGGCGAAAGCACGACGACCAGCCGGCGTAACGCAGCGGCCCGCCGGATAGGTCGATGATCTCCCCGGCGTGGAACCCGGCCAGCGCGACCTCGGAGGTACCCACCAGGTAAAGGTCGTCCTCGCGCAGCCGGTACACCTCGGCGGTGTGCGCGCCGAGGAACCCGGTCCCGTCCATGATCTCCGGGCGGACCAGTACTGGCGGGATCATCAACGTGAAACCGGACGCGACGGCCTGCGACGCGGCCAGCTGCAACAACCCGAGCTGCAACTGCGCACCGAGCCCGGTCAGGAAGGAGAACCGGGCCCCGGAGACCTTCGCGCCGCGTTCCATGTCTATCAGTCCCAGCGCGGTGCCCAGCTCCAGATGGTCCTGCGGGTCGAAACCCAGCTCGGTCGGCTGCCCGACATGCTTGAGTACGACGTAGTCGTCCTCCCCGCCAGCGGGGACCCCGTCGACGACCAGATTGGACACCGCGCGGTGCGCGGACTCGAGTGCCTCCTCGGCCACCGCCTGCTCGGCCTCGCCGAATTTGACGTCGGCAGCGAGCTGTTTGGCGTGCGCGAGCAGCTCATCGCGCTCAACACCGCGCGCTCGGCCGACTTGCTTGCCCAGCGCCTTCTGCTCGGCGCGCAACAAGTCTGCGGCGGCAACGGCCTTGCGGCGCCGCTCGTCAGCGGCGACCAGCGCATCGACGGCGGCCTCGTCCTCCCCGCGGGCACGCTGTGAGGCACGCACCCGGTCGGGGTCTTCCCGCAGCACCTTGAGATCGATCATGGCTGGTCAGCCTAGTCCGGCCGACTCTGGCAGCGCAGCGGCGGCTTCGAGCAGCATCCAACCGGACAGCTGCACCGACAGGTCATGCTCGGGCAGGCCCGGCCGGGGCGGCTGTGCCGGGACCGTCCACTGCGGACCGAATACCGGACCGCCGTCGGCGATGATCCGATGGGACCAGGCCGCCTCGGCGGAGTCCAGCACCAGGCGCACCGCAGTCGACCCAGCCGGTAACCGATCAGCGGCCAGTGCGAGGTAGCGGGCCAGGATGCCGGTGAACAAGCCACCGTCACCACCGCCGTGGCCGCGCAACACGCCGCCGTCGGTGAGGTGCTCAGCGACCGCGAACACCGTCCGGTCGGCCTGCTCGAACCAGCGCGGTTGGCCAGTGGCGGCACCCAGCTCGAGGCAGGCACCGAGCAGCACACCCTGGCAGTAGCTGTACACCGCCCGCTCGACGGTGCGCACCGACCCGTCCGGATTCACCCGGGCCCCGTCGAGGACCAAGCCGGTGCCCGGGTCGATCAGATGCTCCAGAATCCAGTCGACCAGCGACGCAGCGATGCCGAGATTGCCCCGCCGGGCGTAGAGGATCGCGGCCGGGCCG
>DATEMN010000056.1:0-5767 GCA_035275565.1 Pseudonocardiaceae bacterium
TTTGAGCACTCTCGTCCGGTGGCGGCGGAAGGGGAGGACATTTCCCCTTGGTGCTGTTCAGCTGCCGGACGCATCCTACGATTGTCAGTACAAGTGATGCGGGAGTCACGGCTGTTGAGGCAGTCCCTGTCCCGCCAGTGATCACGTCAGGGGGCAACCTTGGCCACGTTAGGCCACATGAAAGACCGCACCATCTGGTTCTATGAGATCGTCACGGTAGCGGACGGTCAGGCCACCCGGACTCGCCAGCTGGACTGGGACGGCGCATTGGCGGATGTGTCCCGGGTGCCGGTCGCGCAGCGCACGGTCGAGGGCGATTCACAGCTCGTCGGTTCCATCGCCACCTACAACATGCAGGACCATCTTCTGCTGCACAGGGTCAAGGACGGCGGAGAGTGGCTGTCCGTCATGAACTGGGACACCGGTGACCTGCGCGAGCTGGAGCAGAGCGAGCGCGAGGGGTATCTGGACACCTCGGTGGTGTGCTTCCTGCCTTTCGGGAACATTGTGGGGATGATGCAGGGAGCTCGCTCGGCCCCCACGCAGAAGGGCCTGCAAACCTGGCTGAACGGCATCCACTTGTTTCCCGGCACCGAGTTCGAAGTGCGCCCGGTCGTCGCGCATGCGGAGTACGAGCGTCTCAAGGCCGCATCCGGCGCAAGCAGCGTCGAGGTGAAGGTCATGGCCAACAAGATGGGTGCCCTGAGAGAAGGCAATAGGCGTGGCGGCCTTGCGCGCAGTCTGCGGACGGCTGTTGACGCCTACGGTGAGATCAGCGTGACGATGATCATCACCGTTCCGCGGGGCAAGCAACTCGCTGAGCACCGTGAGCGGCTACTGGCCGATCTCGACGAGATCTCCGACGTGGTCTCGGGTGCCGAACGCGCCCGTGCCCGGCTGGTCTTCACAGACCCGGACGGTCCGGAGCGCAGCCAGCTCGTGGAACTGGTCGAGCACAGCATCACGGCCAAAAAGCGTGTGCCTGCGACGGATGCCGAGGGGAACTCGATCCGGATCGTGTCAGCGGTCGATGCCATCCTGTCAGCAGCCGTAGAGCACCAGGAGGCACTACAGCTGGCGGTAGATGTAGCGGAGCCGTGAACCGGGGCAGGCGACAGGGGGACGTGTGGGCGCGCGAACACGTATCGAAGACGCCTGGGCGGAACACCTGTGGATCGATCACGTCGCCGCGGTGGCGGCAGTTGTCGTCCACGTCTTGGTCATCCGGCTCACCGGGTCCGGGGACTGGATGCAATGGATCGGCTCCTCGCAGCGGACGGACCTGTACGCGGCTGCTGCTGGTGTGGTGTCGGCGATCGGCGGCCTGAGTGCTATTGCGATCTCCATTTATACAGCGGCCAACGGAGAGCGGCTGCGCACAGTGCGCCGTCAGCATCAAGGCCAGCTGCGACGCAGTTGGCGCAGCCTTCTGCAGGGCACCGCGTGGTGCTGCCTTGTGCTGTTGGCCGCCCTGTCCCTGGACCGCGAGCACGACCCGCTTTCCGTACGTTTCCTGTTCGAGTACGCCCTTGCGTTCGCGGCATTACGTTATCCGCGGCTCATCTGGTTGTTCGACCGAATGATGCAGGTGTCGGACATGGATCTAGCCGAGCCCGAACGCGCTCCGGCGCCGGTGCGGGACCCGAACTGGGTGCACAGGCGACAGGACGCCCCACCGTGATGCCGCCTGCGTGCCTGAAATGGAGTGCCCGTCGGCAGTTGCCTCATCCGAGGATGGCAGGTCGCCCCGCTTGCGCAGAAGCCAGGATCTCTCGCGAACCTTTTGGCGGCGCCAGAGGTCAGGGATGTGCAGCTACCGCGACGTCGGTGGGCCGCATTCCTGTCAGTAGTCAGTGAGATCGACGACCACTTCGATCACGGCATTACGATCTCACGCAGGTCTGAGGGCTGGCTCTAGTCTTCGTGGGCGAAGTCCAAGAACCGTTGGTGCGGCGTACGCCGCTCGTCCCATCTATTGGTGGCTCCTGCGGGTCGATCGCGGTGCTTGGTGTGAGTCAACACTAGATGTGCCTTCGCGCGGGAAATCGCTACGAAGAACTCGGACATCGCCGCTTTGGGATTGCCCCAGAAGAGCTGCTCTTCGACCCCGAGGACCACGACCTTCTCGAACTCCAGGCCCTTGCACTTATGGATGGTCAAGAACCGGATAGCGTCCACTTCCGAAAGGCTTCGGAGCGCCTGGACGGCGTCCCCGTCAACGGCAAGCTGCCGGTCGAAAGCATCAAGCGCCTGCTCGATCAGATCATCGAGCCGGGTGCCCTGCTGGTACCCGGCTGACAGCGCGGTCAGCACCGGGCGTGACACCAGCTGCAGGAACTCGTGGACGAGGGTCCTCCATGCAACGGACTTTCCTGTACTGAACGTGGGGCCGCGTACGATCGCTCGGGCCTCGCCGATCATCCTCTTCAACTGGCCGTCTAAGCGTGATGCCTCGTCCTCGGGTGCACTCGATCGGTTGGCGATCCTCATAAGTTCGGTGTATGCGTCGGGTTGCCTGTCGTCGGCGATCACGCGAATGAAGTTGATTACGAGCGCAGCTACTGGTTCCGCGGTGAGGTCCTGGCTGTCTTGTTCGTTGCGGAAGGGAATGCCGCGGTCTGCGAGTTCGCTGCCGAGGGCCGCCGCGACGAGGTGCGGCTGCTGGCGCACGAGGACGGCGATCTCGCTTGGTGCCGTGCCCTCGCGGAGCCACCCGTCGATGAGTTCCGCGACGGCTTGTGCCTCGTTGTGTTCGGTGTCGAAGGGGAGCACCTCGATGACGCCGTCGTCTCCCCTCAGCTCCTCGTCGGGACTGACCGCTCCGGGGTCCATCTGAGCGATCATGCGGTTCTGCATCCGTCGCAGTCGGGGTGCGGAGCGGAAGTTCTGGTACAGAGGCAGCGGTTGGGCCGTGAAGTCGTCGGCGAAGGTTTGCAGCACTCCGTCCAGTGCGCCGGCCCAGGCCATGATTCGCTGCTTGGTGTCGCCGACCGCGGTCAGGATGGCCGTTGTGTGGCCGAATGCAGCCTTGATCACTCGGTACTGCTGCCTGGTGCAGTCTTGGAACTCGTCGAGGAAGACGTGGCTGTATGTCTGGCGGATGCCTCCTCGGGCGTAGGCGTTGGCCTCGATGATCTCCAACGCCAAGGGCACGAGGTCGTCGAAGGTGATCTGCTCGCCCTCGATACGGGTCTTGGGATCGATCCGGTAGTCCGGGTTCAGGGTGTTATATCCGGTCAGTGCGGGCCGAAAATTGTCGATTATGCGTTTGGCGAAGGCGTGGAAGGTGAAGCTGTCGAACCTCGCGGCGAGCCGCGGACCAGAGCGACGGCGAACTCGCTCTCGCAAATTGCGGGCGGCGTCGACCTTGAACGAAACCGCCAGGATCCTGCGCGGATAAGGGCACTGTCCGGTGCGCAACAGGAAGTCCGCCCGTTGGGCAAGCAGCTCGGTCTTCCCGGCCCCCGGTCCAGCGGCGACGACCACGTTCCTGTCCGACATTGTGACGGCCGACATCGCGTTTGGTTCGAGGACGAGGTCGTCGACGGGGTGCCACTGATCGGGGCGGATCATTCCGGCAACTCAGCTAGGTTCGTGCGCACCTGCTCGACCAGTCGAGCGAGTACGTCGGGGAGGTTTTGCAGCAACTGCTGGTCATTCAGGTCAGCGAGAGCGGCCAGGTGCGCAGCGGGCTTGCTCCCGAGATCGAACTTGTTGTGGTAGTCGTCGAAGAGCGCGCGGACATCCTCGGGGAGGCGGTCTTCGTTCACGTGACTCTTACCGAGCACAGCCACGATGGTGGCCTCGTCTGGCTCAGTCGACTCGCCCGGCTCGGTAGGACTGACGCCGTAGGCGTCGGGGTAGGCCGCCAGTAACATCAGGTCAAGGTCGACCGGGTGGGAGAAGAAGACCCCTTGCCCTTCCAGCGCCTCAACAGGGCCGTGCCCGTCCTTGAAGATGGAGTCCACAAGGTTTGGGAAGTCGCAGTCATCATTCCACTTGGGAACTTTGCTGATTTGCTCTTCCGTGTAGGTGTTCGGGCGGACTGCGTTGATCTGCTTCAGTGCGTTGCGCACACGTCCCCAGCCGCCTTGGTAGCGGCCGGCGTCAAGGTCGAGCAGTGTCACGTGCGGGATCTGCAGCTCGTTGAGGAGGCGCCAGAAGTGATTGACATGCCGACCTCCCAGGGGGACCACCGATACGGATGCGTCGTCCTCCGCGAGATCGACGGCGGCTAGGACACGTGGCAGGACTACCTGTTCGCTGTCACCCTCACCAAGCACGACCAGCCGAGAAAAATACAGCTCGGGGTAGGCCTCCACCGCCTCCCGTACGTACTTGGCAGCCGACTCCTCCCCCTCGGGCAGGACGATGCGGTGGACGGTCGTCTCCCGGGCAGCGTTCAACCTCAGGAAGCAGATGGTGCGGGGATCGACGCGACGCAGGAGGGTGGGCGCATGCGTGGCGATGAGGGACTGCACGTCACCGTGTGCGCACGCACCGCGTAGTTGGCGGATGATTCGACCAAGGTACTGCGGCGCGAGGCTGTTCTCGGGCTCCTCAAGCGCGATGACGGTGTGCACGGGCGGGCGCAGGCGGTCGGCGTCGACGGAGGTCTCCTCGCCGTTGAGGACTCGCCGAGCGAGGGACTGCCAGGCAAGCACGAGCGAGATGTAAAGCAAGGACTTCTGGCCGTCGCTCAGCCGCTCGTAAGGCAGTGGTGACCCGTCATGTGTGGGCGAGAAGGTCACAGTGAGCAGGCGCAATACGCCCTCTAGTTCACCCCGCCCGAAAGCGATCGACGGGTCCTTGAAGTACGCGCCTTGGTGCAGCCCGTGCCACTCGTTTGTCAGTCGTACGCCGAGGCTCGCTACTGTGGTGTTCGCGACGAGGGATGCGATGATTTGTGCAGTGAGGTCGCTCAGCGTCTCGCGTTCTGTCGTCCAGTCAGCGGCTCGCAGGACGCGTCCGATGAGCGACGCCGTCGTGTACGAGACATGGTCGGCAGGGTCCCGACGAGCCGGAAGATAGTGCACCTCGATGTGCCCACGGTCATACCGTGACATGTCGGCACAGCGAGTCGGCTCACCCGCCTCATCCGCCTCCAGTACGTACTCGATCTTCTCGTCGATGACACCGTCCGGGGCCAGCGTCGCTGTCAACCGGACACGGGTCCGGGGAACCCCGTTAGCGGTGTCGATCGCCATATGCGAGAAATTCGGTGGAACCGACGCATGCTGCCCGTCGGCTCCTGCTTCCGGGAACTCGACATCCACCTCCAGCCACAGCGTCGGCTCCCCGGCTTGCAACTCGCCCGCGGTTTGGTCGACGCGCACGTGGAAGTCCTCAAGGCGGATCTTGCGCTGAGCTTCCAGCGGACTGAACAGCCGCGACAGCGCCTCAAGGACAGTGGTCTTGCCTGAGCCGTTCGGACCGAGGACATACGTCAGATCATCGAGATCGATTGCCGTCGGTTTCGAACCAAAGGACTGGAAGTTACTCAGCCGCAACGTCGTAATCCTCAACGACTCCGCTCCTTTTACTCGCTGTATCGACCGGCCATGGGGTATCGGCGACCTCACTCAGCGTCCGCCAGCCGTTCGACGACCTCGGCTGCGAAGGCGGAGGGAGTGTCTAATCAACGGCGGATCCGATGATCAAGGAGACGCCTGATGAGCGAGGCCATCACCGAGCACGAGACCGTGGAAGAGCCGGTCGTCGAGTCGGCCGCGGAGGCGGTGTCGGACGAGCAGTTGATCGCGATGCT
>DATEMN010000057.1:0-2004 GCA_035275565.1 Pseudonocardiaceae bacterium
AGCACCTCGCCCTCTCCGGGCGGTACGACGGGTGTCTCCACGACGCCGAAGTGCTCCGGCCGGGGCAGCCCGGTCGGCTTGGCGAGCAGGCGGACTTCTCTCTGGGTGGCGGGCAGGACTGCCATGCACGCTCCTGAACAGGATGAACGTAAGGGAGTGAACCCCCGGAACACAGGGGGTGACCGGAGGACTCCAGCGTGAAGTGATCACGTCCGTCCGCTCCAGTCGCGGCGGTGGACTGGAGCATTTCTTCCATCCGGGGCGTCCCGGTGAAGGAACCTGACACGGCGCGTGGGGCGGGACGTCCGGCCTGTGGTTTCGGCGGGGACGTACGCGCGCCGGGGGTGGTGTGGGAAATCGACACCGCGGAGGCGGCCGGTGGAAGGAATCCGCCATCTCCCGGCTGTGGCTGGAGGACCCTCTTCCGCCGCCTCCACGCTGAGTCGTGGTCGGCCGGGGTGCCCCGCCGGAAGGGGACCGGGCCGGCGTGTCGACAACGGTGGAGAGGAATACCGATGACTGCTGAGCGTGTGCTGACGCCGACTCCCACGGCGTACCGATGGCGGTGGCTGGCGCTCACCGCCCTGCTGCTCGGTGAGGCGATGAACCTGTTGGACGCGACCATCGTGCAGGTCGCCGCACCGGCGATCCATGCCGACCTCGGCGGGTCGGTGTCCGACATCCAGTGGTTCACGACCGCGTACACCCTGCCGTTCGCGGTGCTGTTGATCACCGGTGGCCGGCTGGGGGACATCGCCGGCCGCAAGCGGCTGTTCGTGGCCGGTGTCACGGGATTCATGCTCGCGTCCGCCGCGTGCGCCGTGGCGCCCTCGGTGGGGCTGCTGATCGGCTTCCGGGTGGTGCAGGGAGCGGCGGCGGCCGTGATCATTCCCCAGACCATCGGTCTGATCAAGACGATGTTCGCCGGGCCCGAGATGTCCAAGGCGCTCGGCAGCATCGGGCCCGTGATGGGTCTGGCGGCCGTGTGCGGGCCGGTGCTGGGCGGTGTGCTCACCCATGCCGACCTGTTCGGCTCGTCGTGGCGGGCGGCGTTCCTGGTGAACGTGCCGGTCTCGCTGGTGGTGTTGGCGATCTCGCCGAAGCTGATGGAGAACCGGGCGCCGAAGCGGCCCACGCTCGACGTGACGGGCACGCTGCTGGCCATGGCCGGGATCGGGCTCGTCGTCTACCCGCTGATCGGTGCGGATCTCGCCGCGCTGTCGGGGTGGAGCTGGGGGGCCATCGTGGCCGGGCTGTGCCTGATGGTGGTGTTCGCGGTGCATCAGCGGGGCGTGGCGGCGGGCGGGCGCAGCCCGTTGGTCGAGCCGAGCCTGTTCGGTCACCGCGGCTTCCCGGCGGCGCTGGTGACCTCCACGACCTTCTTCGCCGTCACCAACGGACTGATGATGGTGATCGTGCTGCAGCTCCAACTGGGGCTGGGGACGGACGTGTTGAAGGCGGGTCTGACGCTGGCGCCGTGGTCGGTGGGGCTGGCGGTCGCGTCCTGGATCGCGGGTGCGCATCTGGTGAAGCGGTACGGGCACCGGATGATGTCGCTCGGTCTGGCGGTGCTGTTGGTCGGTGCGTTGGCCGCGATCGCGGTGTACCACGCGGCGGACCCGGAGAAGTACCCCACCCCGCTGCTGTTCGCGCTGGGAGTGGTGGGACTCGGGGTGGGACTGTTCAGCCCGGCGTTCTTCACCATCGCCCTGAAGCCGCTGCAGCCGCAGGAGATCGGCTCGGCCGCCGGGCTGCTCAACGCGGTGCAGCAGTTGGGTGCCACGCTCGGGGTGGCGATCCTGGGCAGCGTGTATCTGGGCAGCGCGCACTCCGGGGACGCGGGGTCGGCGTTGCATGCGGTGCAGTTGGCGTTCTGGGTGGCGGTGGTCCTGGTCGTCGTCAGCTTCGTGACGAGCCGGATGATGGTCGACAGGAACGCGCCGGTGGATGCCGGGGCGGGACATTAGCCGGGCCCTCTCGAACGGGGTAGGTGCGGCGGCCTTC
>DATEMN010000058.1:0-3236 GCA_035275565.1 Pseudonocardiaceae bacterium
CACCGGGCGGCTCTACGGCGGTGGTGCCGCCCTGGATGTCGCGACCGCGCTGCTGGCCCTGCGTGACCAGGTCATCCCACACACCACTGGGCCGACCTGCCTGGCGCCGGGATGCGACATCGACCTTGTCTGCGGCCAACCGCGGCAGCAGCCGGTGAACACGGTGCTGGTCGTCGCTCGTGGTCACGGCGGGTTCACAGCAGCGGTCGTCCTCGGCCGCGAGTGAACCAGGCCCCGAGTCCATTCACGACCTCGTCAGAGCAGCACACCGAACCTGAGGAGAGGGACCCATGCAGGAGTTCACGTTCGAACAGCTCAAGGAAGCGCTGCGCGCATCAGCTGGTGTCGACGGGTCCGTCGACCTGGACGGTGACGTGCTGGATACACCTTTCGAGGAACTCGGCTACGACTCGCTGGCCGTACTGGAGCTGGCCATCCACGTACAGCGCGACTTCCGCGTCCCGATGCCCGACGATGCTCAGCAGCATATGCCGACCCCGCAGGCCGCGTTGGCCTATATCAACGCCCGTCTCGCTGAGGCGGGGGTGTGACATGGCGGGGCACACCGACAATGCGATCGTGATCGACGCTCCGATGGAGCTGGTCTGGTCGATGACCAACGATGTCGAATCGTGGCCGCAGCTGTTCAGCGAGTACGCCTCAGCGGAAATCCTCTCCCGCGAAAGCGGCTCGGTGACGTTCCGGCTCATCATGCACCCTGACGAGCAGGGGCGGGTGTGGAGCTGGATCTCCCAGCGCACGCCGGACGAGGCGAGCCGCACGGTGCGCGCGCACCGCGTCGAGACCGGGCCGTTCGAGTACATGAACATCTTCTGGGCGTATACCGACGTCATCGGCGGGGTGCGAATGCGGTGGGTGCAAGACTTCCAGATGAAACCGCAGGCACCCGTGGACGACGCCGGGATGACCGAGCACCTCAACCGCAACACCGCGGTTCAGCTGAGATTAATCAAGGACAAGATCGAGGCGGCGGCACGAACCGCACGTTCGGCCTGATGGCGGTGGGAGGTTCCGTGCTGCAGGTCTTCGTCCCGCTGGTGATGCTGGCCAACGGTCTTAGCGCAGGTGTCCTGGTGGGCACCCAACTCGGTGGGTGGCCGCTGCTGGTGACACTGCCGCCGGAGCGCTACGTGCAGGCGCACGCATTCCTTTCAACCCGTTATGACCCGTTCATGCCAGTCTGTCTCCTCGGTACTGCACTCGGTGACGTACTGCTCACAGTGCTGGCATCGAGCACCGGCCCGCGAGTGCTGTTTGCCCTTGCTGCCGTCTTCGCCGCCAGCACGGTGATGATCTCGATAGTCAAGAACGTCCCGATCAACCGGTGGATCCGCACGATGGACCCTGACCTGCTGCCGGCCGACTTCGCCGATCGTGACCCCCGCCGCAGCTGGGGCGCCTGGAACCAGGTTCGCACCGGGTTTGCTGTGCTGGCACTGCTGGTCAACTGCGCCGCTCTCGCCGCCCTGCTCTGATCACGGCTTCGGCGACCAACTGATACCGAGTCGCTGCCACCTACTGATGAGGACCATCGATGACCAGCACCGCGAACCCCGCCACCGGCACCCCAGTGGCCGGAGCCGGCTGGCTGCTGTGCGAACGCTGCCGGTGCCTGATCTACCGCAAGCGCTTCGTGCGGCTGTTCCGAGTCTGTCCCGAATGTGGCTGGCACGCTCGTCTCGACGCGACGCAACGGGTGGACCAACTGCTCGACCCTGGGTCGGCAGAGCCGGTCGGTCACGCGGCCACACTGTACGACCCCTTGGGTTTCGTCGATCAGCGGGCGTACTCCGATCGGCTGGCCACAGCTCGGGGCAAGACCGGACACCTCGATGCCGTCTACGTGGTCCGCGGCACGGTCCACGGCCATCCCGCCGTCATCGCAGTGATGGACTTCCGCTTCCTCGGCGGCAGCCTCGGGGTTGCGGCTGGGGAGGCGATCACCACAGCAGCGGAGGCAGCGCTCGCCGACGGAGTCCCGCTGTTAGTGGTTACCGCGTCGGGCGGGGCGCGGATGCAGGAGGGTGCACTCTCGCTGATGCAGATGGCCAAGACCAGCAATGCGATGGCCGAGTTGGACGAGGCCGGCCTGCTCACCGTGACGCTGATGACCGACCCGACCTACGGCGGCGTAGCCGCGTCGTTCGCGACGCTGTCCGATGTGATCCTCGCTGAACCTGGGGCCCGAATGGGGTTTGCCGGGCCGCGGGTGATCGAGCAGACCCTCCGGCAGCGGCTGCCGGAGGGCTTCCAGACCGCGGAGTTTCTGCTGGATCGGGGGTTGGTGGACGATGTCCGGCCGCGCGCCGAGTTGCGGCACACGCTGAGCTGGCTGTTTGCCACCGCGGTGCGACCCACCCAGGACTGGGGAGCTGAGAAGGATGATCCAGTGCAGCGTGATCCTGCGATGCTGTCCGACCGGTGTAGTGCAGACGTGGTCGCGCTGGCCAGGCACGTGCACCGGCCTACCACGTGGGACCACATCGGACACTGGATAGACGGCTTCGTCGAGTTGCACGGTGACCGCGCAGGCGGAGACTGTCCGGCGATCATCGGCGGTATCGGTCACCTCGACGGGCTGGCGGTGATGGTCATCGGTCACCAGAAGGGGCACACCACCACCGAGCTGGTGCGCCGCAACTTCGGGATGCCCGTACCGGCCGGCTACCGTAAGGCCGCCCGGCTGATGCGGGTGGCAGCGAGGCTGCAGCTGCCGATCGTCTGCCTGATCGACACTCCGGGCGCTTACCCCGGGGCCGCTTCGGAGGAGCAGGGGCAGTCGATCGCCATCGCGGAGTGCCTACGAACCATGGGGCAGGTCCCGGTGCCGTCGGTCAGCGTCATCACCGGGGAGGGCGGCAGCGGCGGAGCGCTGGCACTGGGTGTCGCCGACCGGGTGTTGATGTGCGCGAACGCAACGTATTCGGTGATCAGCCCCGAGGGCTGTGCCGCGATCCTGTGGAAGAAACCAGAGGCGGCCGCTACCGCCGCGGAGGCGCTCCGGCTGGACGCGCGATCGTTGCTGCAGCTGGGGATTGTCGACGGAGTGGTGCCCGAACCGGATGGTGGGGCGCATCGGGATCCGGTGGTGGCCAGTGACCTGGTGCGCCGGGCGGTGGTACACGCGCTGCGCGAGCTGCGGGCCATGCCGGGAGAGAAGTTGGTGCGCAGCCGCCGGGAGCGGTTCCGTCACTTTGGCGTGGCGATTAGTACCG
>DATEMN010000059.1:0-2774 GCA_035275565.1 Pseudonocardiaceae bacterium
CGTACCAGCGTCAGTTGGGGAAGCAGGGCGAACCCGAGGGCGGCCGCCCCGTCGAGGAGGATCAGGCGTCGGCGCGAGGCATCTCCCATGTCCCGAACCTATGCGCCCGATCAGCCGGACGTCCAACTCGGCCGGAACAGGACCATGACGGATTAAGCCGGTGTAGATCGAACTCACCGGCTCTCGCCAGTCGGTGAGTTGGTTCGAACAGGTTGTGACGCCTGCACTCCACCGGGCCGTCAAGGTCTCCGACGAGCACGGTTGCGCAACCCAGCTGGCGGGTGGTGGCCTCGTGAGTTCCGGTGGATACCTCTCAACGTCACGGCCAGGATGCCTTCCCAGAGAGCGGTGCCACGGTGCCCTCGTGGCCGCCACCCACCCAGCGCTGACGCTGCTGGTGGTTGTGTGGGCTCCGGACGCACGCCTTCTTTCAGCCTGGCCATGACGCCTCCGCCAGCCGGCGCCTGGGTACTCTCGGCCTCGCACAGCAGCACATCGCACCCGTGGGCCAACTGCGTGAGGTTCGCGCACGGTGCTGTGTCCCCGGAGTAGACCAGCGATTGGCCCTCGGCCTCGATGCGCACCGCGAAGGCCGGGATGCCGTGCTCTACTGCACGGCTGGTCAAAGTGAGGGCGCCGACGCGCGCTTGGTGCCCGTCATGCAGCTCATGGACGGCAAAGGCGGACTCGACCGGGCTGCGCGTCGAGCTGTTGGTCAGGAAGTGGGCCAGCCGGTCAGCGATGCCCGGTGGCCCGTACAGGGGGATGGGCGCGACAAGCTGAATGTCCGCGAAGAGCGCCGCGTAATAGGCGGTGAGCAGGTCCGCGCTGTGATCGGCATGCAGGTGCGAGATCCAGATCGCGTCTACCTCATCAAGGCGCACATGCCGCTGCAGCTGCGCCAACGTCCCGCTGCCCGCGTCCACCCAGACCCGAGTCTCGCCGCTGGATACCAGATAGCCGGAGCACGGGTTGTCCACGCTCGCATAGGGCGTCGCACACCCCAGGACGGTGAGGCAGAGAAGATCGCTGGTCATCCGGCGAGTGTATAGAACGCGTGATCCACAGGTTTTGACAAATTCTCATGGGTTCCCTGGAAGACCTTCAGCGTGCTGACCTGCACCTTTGTGGTGCCCCCGGCAGGATTCGAACCTGCGACACCCGCTTTAGGAGTGGGATCGAATCCTTGCCGGGTGGTGCCCGACGCTGCTAATCGGTGTTGTTTTCACTGGTCAGCAGCGTGCAACCGCGTACTCGGTCCCCCATGTGACGGTTCGTGTCGAACGGTCCGCTCACGCATCGCGCACGCACGAAGCCCGCGTCCTGGTCCGGGCTCGCTTCCACGGCGACGAACTGATCGTCACCGCCGTCGGCGACGACGGCCACTCCTACGCCGCTGCCCAGCCGGGCGACGCGCCGTGAGCCCTGGTCGCCGGGGTCATGTCGGCATTCCCCGCTCGGCCAGGCCGCTCTCATACGCGATGATGACCAGCTGTGCGCGGTCCCGGGCGTGCAGCTTGGCCAGGAGGCTGCCGATGTGTGTCTTCACGGTCGGCATGCTGATGACCAGGCGCTCGGAGATCTCCGCGTTGGACAGGCCGTTGGCGATCAGGACGAGGACTTCCTGTTCCCGCTTGGTAAGGCCGACGAGTCGTGGGGCGGGGCGGGTCGTCTCGCGGCGGCGGGAGAAGTTGGCGATGAGGCGCCGGGTGACCGTCGGGGCCAGTACGCCCTCGCCCGTGGCGATGACCCGGATGCCGTCGACCAGTTCGGACGGTGAGGCGTCCTTCAGCATGAAGCCGCTGGCGCCCGCCTGGAGGGCCGGGTAGACGTACTCGTCCATGTCGAACATGGTCAGGGCCAGCACCCGGACACCGGTCAGCGTCTCGTCGGAGCAGATCTCCCGGGTGGCCGCGATGCCGTCGAGAACCGGCATACGGAGGTCCATCAGGACGACGTCCGGGGCGAGTTCCCGCGCGAGCCGGACCGCCGTGGCGCCGTCGCCCGCCTCGCCGACGACCTCCATGCCGGGCGTGGAGTCGACCAGGACCCGGAAGCTCCCGCGCAGCAGTGCCTGGTCGTCCGCGATCAGTACCCGGACCGCCTCGGCCATGCGTGTTCCCCGGTTCCTCGTTCGCTTGCAAAGCTTGGTGATATGTGACATTTTAGCAAGCTCTCTCGTCAACTCGCCCGCCTCGTACGGCTCTTCACGCCACCACGTCCAGAAGCAGCTCCCCCGTGCTGTCGCCCCCCGCCCTGACCGCCGTACCGTACGACTCCGACAGCCGGGCGACATCGGTAAGGATCTCCTTGGCCTCGGCCTCGTCGGCCAGGCGGGGCGGCCCCTGCGGTGCACGGGTCGGCCGAAGCCGAGGTCGACCGGGTGGAGGCGGGCCGTCACGAGGGTGCCGTCGTCGAAGGTGAGGACCGGCAGGAGCGACTGCCAGTAGCGGCGGTGCGGGGCGAACAACCGGGTGCCGTGGCCGCCCAGTCGGTCGTAGTAGCGGCCCAGGGTGGGCGGTCGGTCGGTGGTGACCTTGGCGTAGTCCTCGGCGGAGACGCGGTCGGTCAGTTCGATCTGGCTGACGATGTTGCCGAGGCTGTAGAAGATCGGCCTGTTCCGATACAGCTCGACACCGCGAAGGAAGTGCGGGCCGTGCCCGACCACGACGTCTGCGCCCTCGTCGATCATCCGGTGGGCGAAGGCACGCAGGAACTCGCCCGGTGTCTCGGGCGTCGGGCCGGGCTCGTGGGAGTGCACGCTCACCACGACG
>DATEMN010000060.1:0-11694 GCA_035275565.1 Pseudonocardiaceae bacterium
ACCGACCCGCAGAAGCGTCAGATCGTCGACCTCGGCGGCGACCCGCTGGAGCCTGGGCGCGGCGGGGCCGGCGGTGACCCGTTCGGCGGGTTCGGCTTCGGCGACATCATGGACGCCTTCTTCGGTGCTACCGGCGGACCCGGTGGACGGCGCGGACCGCGCAGCCGGGTCCAGAGCGGTTCCGATGCGCTGATCCGGCTGCAGCTCACCCTCGAGGAGTGTGCCAGTGGGGCGTCCCGGGAGCTCACCGTGGACACCGCGGTGCTATGCGGCGAATGCAACGGTTCCGGGTGCGCGATGGGTACCAGACCGCAGACCTGCGACACCTGTGGCGGCGCCGGCGAGGTGCAGAACGTGCAGCGCTCCTTCCTCGGCCAGGTGGTGACCTCGCGGCCGTGCCCGGTGTGTCGCGGCATCGGCGAGGTCATCCCGGATCCCTGCCGTCAGTGCGGTGGGGACGGACGGATCCGCGCCCGCCGCAACGTCACCGCCAAGGTGCCGGCCGGGGTGGCCGACGGGATGCGGGTACGGCTGGCCGGCCAGGGCGAGGTCGGCCCCGGTGGGGGCCCTGCGGGCGATCTTTACGTCGAGGTGCAGGAAGTATCGCACGAGACGTTCACCCGAGACGGCGCTGACCTGCACTGCACTGTGCGGGTGCCGATGACCGCCGCCGCGCTGGGCACCACCGTCGCGCTGGAGACCCTCGATGGTATCGAGGAGGTCCGGGTCGAGCCGGGCACCCAGTGCGCGACGGTGCTCTCCCTGCGGGGGCTGGGGATGCCCCGGCTGCGCAGCACGGGTCGTGCCGAGGGTCGGGGTGACCTGTTCGTCCATCTCGATGTCGTGACCCCGACCCGGCTGGATGCCCGGCAGCTGGAGCTGCTGCGCGAACTTGCCATGCTGCGCGGTGAGGAGCAGGCCGAGCTCACGGCGAACGGTCGGGCTGGCGGCTTGTTCTCCCGGTTGCGGGACTCCTTAGGCGGACGCTGACGGGTGCAGGTGAGGTGGGGTGAGCAGCCTGCCGGTGTTCTTTGCCGGGCAGCTGCCGCGTGCGGGTACCGAGACGATCCTGGACGGACCGGAGGGTCGGCACGCCGCGACGGTGCGACGACTGCGTGCCGGAGAGGGTCTGGTGCTCTCCGACGGCCATGGCGGGTTGGCTGTCTGTGAGGTTCTCGATACTGGGCGGGACCAGCTGCGACTGCGGGTGCTGCGCCGCCGCGACGAGCCGGCTCCGGCATTGCGGGTGACGCTGGCCCAGGCGTTGGTCAAGGGCGAGCGTGGTGAACTGGCGGTGGAGCTGGCGACCGAGGCCGGAGTGGACGCGGTCCTGCCCTGGCGGGCGAGCCGCTGTGTGGCCCGCTGGGATGAGGGGCCGCGCGGGGCCAAGGCGCTGTCCCGCTGGCGGGAGACCGCTCGCCAGGCGGCCAAGCAGGCCCGTCGGGGATGGTTCCCTGAGGTGGCTGCGCCGGTGAGCACCATCGAGCTCGCGCAACGCTGCGCCGTTGCGGTGGTGTGTTTGGTGCTGCACGAGGCGGCCACCGAGTCGCTGGTTTCGGTGCCGTTGCCTGCCGAGGGGGAGTTGCTGCTCGTCGTCGGTCCGGAGGGCGGTATCACCGAGGCTGAACTGGCCACGTTGACCGCTGCGGGAGGTCGACCGGTGCGGCTGGGTCCGGGGGTATTGCGTTCATCAAGTGCTGGAATGGTAGCTCTCAGCGCAATTGGAGCCCTGTCCCCACGGTGGTTTATGCTCCATTCGAGTGAGATCTGATGCTGTTTGGCCCGATAAGGGTTACCTTAAGTAGGAAATAACGAAGACGACCACCTGATTGGGTATAAATGCTTCCGGGCTCACGAGCCCGGAGAGGCCCGCCGGGCACCTCCCCCCTCGGTCCGGCGGCCGCCGCGTCGTAGCGGGATGGCCCCCAGTTTCCGCTGCGGCGCGGCAACCCAGGTCATCCGGACGTTCTCCTGCTATATGTAGCCAACGGTCCCCATAAACTGTCACGGTGGTCACCGTTCACGCCGCGAGGGCGTTTAGCTACTCACCGGGCTCTTCCTCTCCACACTAGCGATCCTCCAGCCCCGCAGGCTGCGCTCTCCGACTAACATCGAGCCTGCCGGTTGACCGACGATGCGCGAGCGCGCAGGAAGCAGGATCCACGCACACGTGACCCCAACCCCAGTGGAGGGCGCCTCCTCGTCCGGTTCGAAGACGACTTCGGAGACGACGCGGCCCGAGCCGGTTCAGTCCAAGATCGTCATCCCGGATGCTGCTGTGCTGGCCCTACTGGGGTCCCGTGACGAGAACCTGCGGGTGATCGAGGATCTGCTCGTCGCTGACGTGCACGTACGCGGCAACGAGATCACCCTCTCCGGCACCCCGGCGGACGTGGCGTTCGCCGAGCGGACCTTCGGCGAGCTGCTCATCCTGGCTCAGCGCGGCCAGCAGCCCGGCCCGGACGCGGTCCGTCGAACCCTGGCGATGCTCGAACAGGGGGAGGCGGATCCCGCTGAGGTGCTCAGCCTGGACATCTTGTCCCGGCGCGGCCGCACCATCCGGCCCAAGACGCTGAACCAGAAGCGTTACGTCGACGCCATCGATCGCTACACGATCGTCTTTGGGATCGGGCCCGCCGGTACCGGCAAGACCTACCTTGGGATGGCCAAGGCGGTCCAGGCACTGCAGGCCAAGCAGGTCAACCGGATCATCCTCACCCGGCCCGCGGTCGAGGCCGGGGAGCGACTGGGTTTCCTACCCGGCACGTTGTACGAGAAGATCGACCCGTATCTGCGACCGTTGTATGACGCCCTGCACGACATGCTCGACCCGGAGTCGATTCCCAAGCTGATGGCCGCCGGGACCATTGAGGTCGCCCCCCTGGCCTACATGCGCGGGCGCACCCTCAACGATGCGTTCATCATCCTCGACGAGGCGCAGAACACCACGCCGGAGCAGATGAAGATGTTTCTCACTCGGCTGGGCTTCGGCTCCAAAGTCGTGGTCACCGGTGACGTCACCCAGATCGACCTGCCGGGTGGCCAGGTTTCCGGGCTGCGGATCGTGCAGCACATCCTCGACGGCGTGGAGGACGTGCACTTCGCGCAACTGTCCAGCATCGACGTGGTCCGGCACCGGCTGGTCACCGACATCGTGGACGCGTATGCGCGGTGGGACGCCGTCCAAGAGGGTACCGGGGCGCGCCCGGTGCCCAACCGCAGCGACCGTCGCCGGAGGCGGTGACCTCCCGGTGGGCATCGAGATCGCCAACGAGTCCGGCACCGCCATCCACGAGGCATCTATCGCGGCGGCAGCCCGTTTCGCGATGGATCGGATGGGCGTGAGCCCGTTGGCCGAGCTGTCCGTGCTGCTGGTCGGGACCGGGGTGATGGCCGATCTGCATCAGCGCTGGATGGACCAGCCGGGGCCGACCGATGTGATGGCCTTCCCGATGGACGACACCGACGAGGGTGGGTTGCTGACGGGCGGCAGGCCAGACAGCCCAGTGGGCGGCCCCGCGCTGCTCGGCGACATCGTGCTCTGCCCGGAGGTTGCAATCGAACAGGCGGCCGCAGCGGGTCACTCGGTGCTTGATGAGTTGCACCTGCTCACCGTGCACGGCGTGCTGCACCTGCTGGGCTACGACCACGCCGAACCCGCCGAGGAGCGTGAGATGTTCACCTTGCAGGACCGGATTCTCGACGAGTTCCGGCGTGCTGCCCGGGCTAGCCGGCGCCGGTCCGCCCAGCGGGAAGCCGACACCCGACTGCTCGGAGCGGTCGGTCTGGACGGGCCGGAGGACTCCGGCCCGTCCAGATGATCCGCGGGCGCTGACCGGTGCTGACGTCGTCGCTTCCGCTCCTGATGTCGGCCGCCGCCCTGGTGTTGGCCGCCGGGGCTTTCGCTGCGGCCGACTCCGCGTTGGGCACGGTGTCGCGGGCCCGGGTCGACGCCTTGGTGCGCTCCGCCCGATTTGGCGCCAGCCAACTCGCACTCGTCGTGGCTGACCGGCCTCGGCACATCAACCTGCTGCTCCTGCTGCGACTGAGCTGCGAGCTGACCGCCACTGTGCTGGTCACCGTGGCGGCGGTACGGGCGTTGCAACCGACCTGGCTGGCGGTGCTGGTCGCCGGCCTGGCGATGGTCGTGGTGACCTATGTGGTCGTCGGGGTGGGTCCGCGCACCATCGGGCGCCAGCATCCCTACGGTGTGGGCCTGCTGGTGGCCGGACCGGTCCGGGTGCTGGGCCGGATCCTGGGCCCGCTGTCACGGCTGCTCATCCTCGTCGGTAATGCGATCACGCCCGGTCGGGGATTCCCGGAAGGGCCGTTCACCTCCGAGGTCGAACTCCGCGAGCTGGTGGACATGGCGGGGGAACGCGGCGTGGTCGAGGCCGGCGAAGCTGAGATGATCCACTCTGTGTTCGAGCTCGGTGACACCGTGGCCCGCGAGGTGATGGTGCCCCGGACCGAGATTGTCTGGATCGAGCAGGGCAAGTCGGTGCGCCAGGCCGTGGCGCTGGGCCTGCGCTCCGGATTCTCCCGGATCCCGGTGATCGGGGACAGTGTCGATGACATCGTCGGCGTCGTGCACCTCAAGGATCTGGTGGCCCGGACCGTGCCCGGGGTCCCGGGTGCCGAGGGCGACTCCACTAGCGGCATCACTGGTGGCACGGTCAGTGAGGTGATGCGGCCCGCGACGTTCGTCCCCGACTCCAAGTTGCTCACCGGGTTGCTCAAGGAGATGCAGATCTCGCACAATCACATGGCTGTCGTTGTCGACGAGTACGGTGGCACAGCTGGTCTGCTGACGATCGAGGATATCCTCGAGGAAATCGTCGGCGAGATCACCGACGAATCCGACACCGAGCAGCGGCCGCCGATCGAGCACCTCGGTGACGGTATGGTTCGAGTGATCAGCCGGTTGCCGGTGGTCGATCTGGGTGAACTGTTCGCGGTGGATCTCGAGGACACCGACGTGGAGACCGTCGGTGGGCTGCTCGCGCAGTCGTTGGGTCGGGTGCCGCTGCCCGGGGCCGAAGCTGAGGTGGCCGGGCTGCGGCTGCTGGCTGAGGGTGGCAACGATCGTCGTGGGCGGCTGCGCATCACGACCGTCGTTGCATCCCGGGTCTATCCGCAGCCGGACATCCCACCCCAATTGCACCCCGTTGCGGCCAACCCGCCGCAGGAAGAGAGCGACACCCGTGCCTGAGACCACCGACCTGGACTCTGCCGGCCTGGATCCGGAGGACGCCAAGATCGTGACGTTGGCCCGCTCGGCACTGGCCCGCACCGGTGCCGACGAGGGTGCCGCGGTGCGTGATACCGACGGGCGGACCTACACCGGCTGCACGGTCTCGCTGCCCTCCCTGGCGCTCACCGCGTTGCAGGCGGCGGTCGCCGCAGCGGTAGCCAGCGGGGCGACCGGCCTGGAGGCGGCTGCGGTGGTGTCCGGGTCGGGGTCGGTGGACACCGCCTCGCTAGCTGCGGTTCGCGAGCTCGGGCCGCGGGCCGCCGTGCTGCTGGCTGACCGGCGCGGCGCGCTCACCGACGTGCTGCGCGCGGTGGGTTAGGCCGGTGCTCGTGGCGGCGGACTCGACGGTGTTCCGGGCTGGTTTCGCCTGCCTGGTGGGTCGACCCAACGTCGGCAAGTCGACGTTGACCAATTCGCTGGTGGGCCAGAAGGTGGCGATCACCTCCAGCCGGCCGCAGACCACCCGGCACACCATCCGGGGAATCGTGCACCAGCCCGACGGGCAGCTCATCCTGGTGGACACGCCTGGCCTGCACCGGCCCCGCACGCTGCTCGGTGAACGGCTCAACAGGCTGGTACGGGCGACCTGGTCGGAGGTGGACGTGATCGGCTTCTGCGTGCCCGCCGACGCCGCGATCGGATCTGGGGACCGGTTCATCGCAGCCGAGCTGGCCGTGCTGGCCGTGCGCACTCCGGTGTTCGGCATCGTCACCAAGACCGATCTGGTGAGCCCGCAGCGGGTGGCCGAGCAGCTCGCCGGGTTGGCCGACCTCGCCCGGTCCGCCGGCTTCGGTGAGTTCGCCGAGCTGGTGCCGGTGTCCGCCGTCGACGGCTTCCAGGTAGAGCTGCTCGCCGACCTGCTGCTGGCCCGGATGCCGCAGTCCCCGCCGCTGTACCCGGGCGGGGAGCTCACCGACGAACCGGAGCAGACCTTGGTGGCGGAGCTGGTGCGGGAGGCGGCTCTGGAGGGGGTGCACGATGAGCTGCCGCACTCGCTGGCTGTCGTGGTAGAGGAGATGAGCCCCCGGGAGGGACGGGCCGACCTGATCGACGTCTACGCCAACCTCTACGTCGAGCGGGACAGCCAGAAGGCGATTGTGATCGGACGGGGTGGTCAGAGGCTCAAGGAGGTGGGCAGCCGCGCGCGGACACACATCGAGGCTCTGCTGGGCACGTCGGTGTACCTGGACTTGCGGGTGAAGGTCGCCAAGGACTGGCAGCGCGACCCCAAGCAGCTGCGTCGCCTCGGTTTCTGAGGCGTTTGCGCGCGTCGGGTCCGATTCCGGCCCGGCCGGTGCGACGATGAGCGGGTGAGCCTCTACCGCGACACCGGGGTGGTGCTGCGGGTGCAGAAGCTGGGCGAGGCCGATCGCATCGTCACGCTGCTGACCCGCCGGCACGGGCGGGTGCGCGCGGTGGCCAAGGGGGTGCGGCGAACGTCATCGCGGTTCGGGGCGCGGCTGGAGCCTTTCGGGCACGTCGACGTGCAGTTCTACCGTGGGCGGACCCTGGACATCGTCACCCAGGCTGAGACCGTCGACGGCTTCGGTTGCCGACTGGTCGGTGACTACGGCCGCTACACCACCGGCTGCGCGGTCCTGGAGACCGCCGAGCGGCTGGCCAGTGCCGAAGGCGAGCCGGTGCTGCGGCTGTACCTGCTGGTTGTGGGAGCCCTGCGGGCGCTCTCCGGCGGGCAGCGGCAACCCCCGCTGGTCCTTGATGCCTTCCTGCTGCGCGCGATGGTCACCGCTGGTTGGGCTCCCGCGCTGACCGAATGCGCCCGTTGTGGGGCTCCGGGGGCGCACCGAGCGTTCAGCGTTCCCGCGGGGGGTGTGGTCTGCCCCGGGTGCCGCCCGGCCGGTGCGGCCACCCCGTCCCCGCAGACGCTGGAGCTGCTCGACGCCCTGATGCAGGGAGACTGGCAGCTCGCCGAAGCGACCCCAGCGGCTGTCTGCCGGGAAGGCAGCGGCCTCGTCGCCGCCCACCTGCAGTGGCACCTGGAACGCCAACTTCGTTCCCTCCCCCTGGTCGAGCGCACCAGGCCGGCCTCTGCGCACTCAGCGGGCCGTCGATAACCCCTGAGAGCGGGCTGAATGTGGAAGGCGGGAGGATGGGTCGGTGGTTCGCGCACCTGATCCGCATCCGTCTGGGGCTCGGCCACCGTTGATCCCCGCTGAGCGGGTGCCCCGGCATGTCGCGCTGGTGATGGACGGCAACGGTCGGTGGGCGCAGCAGCGCGGGCTTCCCCGCACGGTGGGCCACTGCCGTGGTGAGGCCGTGTTGATGGACGTGGTGTGCGGCTGCATCGAGCTGGGTGTGAGCTGGCTGTCGGCTTATGCGTTCTCTACCGAGAACTGGCGGCGTAGCCCCGACGAGGTGCGCTTCCTGATGGGATTCAACCGCGACGTGATCCGCCGCCGCCGCGACCAGATGCATGAGATGGGGGTGCGGGTGCGTTGGGCCGGGCGCCGCCCCCGGTTGTGGCGCAGTGTGATCAGGGAGCTGGAGGTTGCCGAGGAGCTGACCGCCGGCAACGACGTCATGACGCTGACCATGTGCGTGAACTACGGCGGTCGTGCGGAGATCGCCGACGCGGCACGTGAGGTGGCCCGCCGGGTGGCCCGCGGTGAGATCGACCCGGAGCGGGTGGACGAGCGGATGCTGGCCCGTCACCTCGACGAGCCGGACATGCCCGACGTCGACCTGTTCCTGCGGCCCTCCGGCGAGCAGCGCATCTCGAACTTCTTGATCTGGCAGTCCGCCTACGCTGAACTAGTGTTCCAGGACGTTCTGTTCCCGGACCTGGACCGCAGGCACCTCTGGCAGGCATGTGAGGCATACGCCGCCCGGGACCGCCGATTCGGCAGCGCCCGGCCCACTTGATACCCCAGAACTGAGGAGGACGATCCGGTGAGCCCTGACCAGGGCACGACAAGCCTTGAATCCACCCGGGGGCTGCTCGACGCCGCCCGGACGGCGTTGGAGCGCTATCAGGATGTCAAGGTAGATGATGACGGCTCCCTGACCTTCCAGCACTCCGAAGTGCCCTGCGCTGTGCAGGCGGTGGAACTCGCCGAGGGGCTGCTGGTACTCAACCTAACCTGCGTGGTCGCCTGGGACGTCCCGGACGGTGGTGAGCTGGCGGAGCGAGTGGCTACCCGAGCTGGGCAGGGTCTGTTCGGCACCCTAGGGCTGGTCCGCGCCGAACGCGGTGTCGATATCACGCTGCGTTACGCGTTCCCCGCAGCCGGCCTGGCCACCATGCCGCTAGGCACCCTGCTCATGCTGGTGGTCTCCACCGCCTCCCAAGTCCGCACCGAACTGCTCGCCCCTGCACGCAAGGTTTAAGGGGCGCAGGCGGGGCAGGTCCCGGAGATCTCGACGGTGTGGCTGATATCGGTGAAATTGTGCTCAGCCGCGACCTTATCGGCCCACAGCTCCACGGTGGGGCCCTCAACCTCCACGGTACGTCCGCAGTCTCGGCACACCAGGTGGTGATGGTGGTGCGCCGAGCAGCGCCGGTAGACAGCCTCGCCGGTGGAGGTGCGCAGCACGTCGATCTCACCGGCGTCGGCCAGCGTCTGCAGCGTGCGGTACACGGTGGTCAGGCCGATTCCCTCACCGCCGCGGCGCAGCGCCTCGTGGATCTCCTGGGCGGACCGGAAGTCGTCGGTGTCATCGAGCAGCCTGGCCACCGCCGTCCGCTGCCGGGTGGAACGCAGCCGATGCACCGGCGCGGGTGGACGGGGGGCGCTCACGTTCACCACTCCTCCACGTGTGTCACCGCATCCACCACGATGTGCGACAGGTGCTCATCGACCAGCCGGTACACGACCTCCCGACCATGTCGCTCGCCGTGCACCACACCGGCGGACTTGAGCACCCGCAGATGCTGGCTGATCAACGGCTGGGTCACGCCTAATGCGTCGACCAGCTCGTGTACGCAGCGCTCGCTGTCCCGGAGCTGCAACACGATGGCGATCCGCACCGGCGCTGCGAGCGCCCGCAGCAGCTCCCCAGCCGCCACCAGGGTCTCCCGTGGGCGGATCGCCGCCGGACCGGGGGGCGGCCGGCCGGGCGAGTGTTCATCGACGACGGTCGGGTCCGATACCGCGTCTGTGGTCACACCGACCATGCCCTCCTCCTCTCGATCAAGTGTCCATCGTAGGCGCACCCGGAGTCGTTACTGTCATCCTGCCACCGCTGCCGGAGGACGTCCTTGATCCTGATCTGTCGTTTCGTCGTCGACACTGCTACCACCGAGAGTTTCTTGACCCGGGCGCGCCGGGCGCTGGGCCTGCTCACGGCGCAGCAGGGCTGCTTGGGCGGTGAGTTAGGCCGCTCCCCGGACGACATCACCCGATGGGTGCTCGCCGTGCGGTTCGAGTCGGTGGTCGCCTACCGGCGCGCGCTGTCCCCGTTTGACGTCCGCGAGCACGTGGTGCCACTGCTGTCCGAGGCGCTGACTGGCGAACCCGGGAGTTACGAGGTGCTGGCCGTTGGCCGGTGTGGTGCGGTGACTGACCACGGCAGCCTGCTTGCGCCCGACGCCGAGCGCGGGTTCGGATCCGGCGCTCGCTAATGTGGTCCATCCACCACTGAACCAGCACCGGGAGTTCCTCAGTGTCCGCGGATCGCATCGAGACCGTCGTCAGCCTGTGCAAGCGCCGTGGCTTCGTGTTCCCGAGCGGGGAGATCTACGGCGGCACCCGCTCCGCCTGGGATTACGGCCCGTTGGGTGTGGAGCTCAAGGAGAACGTCAAACGCCAATGGTGGCGGGCGATGGTCACCGGCCGGGAAGACGTCGTCGGCCTGGACTCGTCAGTGATCCTGCCCCGCCAGGTGTGGATTGCCTCGGGCCACGTCCAGGCTTTTCACGACCCCCTGGTCGAGTGCCAACAATGTCACAAGCGGTATCGCGCCGACGTACTCGTCGATGAGTACTCCGAACGCACCGGCAAGGACGTCTTGGAGGGCGACCTGTCAGACGTCCCGTGCCCGAACTGTGGCACCCGTGGCGAATACACTCAGCCGCGCGAGTTCAATATGATGCTCAAGACTCACCTCGGTCCGGTGGAGACCGAGGAGGGGCTGTACTACCTGCGTCCGGAGACCGCGCAGGGGATCTTCGTCAACTTTCAGAATGTGATGATGTCGGCCCGCAAGAAGCCGCCGTTCGGTATTGCGCAGGTCGGCAAGAGCTTCCGTAATGAGATCACCCCAGGTAACTTCATTTTCCGTACCCGCGAGTTCGAGCAGATGGAGATGGAGTTCTTCGTTGAGCCGGGCACCGACGAACAGTGGCACCAGTACTGGATCGACACCCGCACCGACTGGTATGTCGACCTGGGCATCAAACGGGACAATCTGCGGCACTACGAGCATCCCAAGGAAAAGCTCTCGCACTACGCCAAACGCACCGTGGACGTGGAGTACAGGTTCGGCTTCTCCTCCGGTCAGGTGTGGGGTGAGCTGGAGGGCGTCGCCAACCGCACCGACTTCGACCTCACCACGCATTCCAACCACTCCGGGGTGGACTTGTCCTATTACGATCAGGCCACCGATTCCCGCTACCGGCCCTATGTGATCGAGCCCGCCGCCGGCGTCGGCCGTCCGATGATGGCTTTCCTACTGGAGGCATACGCGGAGGATGAGGCGCCCAACGCCAAGGGCGGAGTGGACCGTCGCGTCGTACTCCGATTGGACCGCCGGCTCGCGCCAGTGAAGGCCGCAGTGTTGCCGCTGTCGCGCAACGCTGATCTCACGCCGAAAGCCCGGGATTTGGCCGCTGCGTTGCGACGGAACTGGAATATCGATTTCGACGATGCAGGCGCCATCGGTCGCCGGTACCGCCGGCACGACGAGATCGGCACCCCGTTCTGTGTGACGGTGGACTTCGACTCGCTGACCGACCACGCGGTGACGGTGCGCGAGCGGGACACGATGACCCAGGAGCGGGTCGCAATGGACCAGGTCGACTCCTATCTGGCGGCTCGGCTGGTCGGCTGCTGAATCCCGGTCCGTTCTGGGAACATGGTGGGTGTGGACACGGTGAGCACTGAGGAAACGCGGTACCGCCAGCAAGCGGGTGACGCACTGCGCCGCTGGGCCGAGCAGGGTCGTCCCTCCGGAGTGGTTCGAGTGCTGGAACGGCAGGGTTTCGGCACGGTCGCGACAGGGCAACTGCTGGCCGGCACCGCCGATGGTGACCGGGCCGGTGCCCTGTTCGAGGGAACTATGGACACCGTCGCGCTGCCGTTGCTGGCGTCCGCGGTGTCCACGCCTGGTACGGCGAAGGGGCACGTCACGGAACTCAACGCGGTGGACGCCGGCCTCGCGTGCGCGGGCGGCGCCCTACTGCTGGGTCACCCCCTGCCAGGGCAGGCCGCTGCGGCGTTGGGCGCGGCACTCGCCGACGGCGAGCCTTCCGCGCTGGCCTC
>DATEMN010000061.1:0-4874 GCA_035275565.1 Pseudonocardiaceae bacterium
CACCGAGAAGCTCATCAACATCAGGGTCACCATCAGGTCGAGCACGATGATGTGGATCCGGCGGGTGACGTCGCTGCTGTAGGCCAGGCAGGTCACCACGGTCCAGACCGCGATCCCGGCGAGCACCGCCCACCCCAGGCCCGGCCGGACGTAACCGTCGTGATGCACGATGATCGCCGCGATCGCGAAAGCGGCCGTGACGATTCGCAAGACCACCACGCCGCGCCACAGCGGAGTCATGATATCGGTGGCGGCCACCATAGCCCGGTATTCTGGCAGGTGCCCGGTGAGGGGCCCGCCTGGGCACATTGTGCCGCACCAGCCTCGATACGAGGGAGGCTGGGAGATCTGAGCATGTTCCGCAAGCGCTCACCGTTGCCGGTTCAGGTGCTCGAATTCCTGCTGGCGGCCTTGCTCGGATTTGCCATCAGCAATCTGACCAACAGTACGGAGGCCCTGCCGTGGGGTATGGAGTTTCTTCGGCAGCAGTCGCTGCTCCTGGTCCCGGTCACCATGGTGCTGTACGTCGGTGTGATGGCATGGCAACGCCGGACAGAGAAGCGCCTGGAGTTGCCGCCGCGTCCAGACTGGGACTCGGAGCGGTCGCCATTCCCGGGGCTGGAGGCGTTCACCCAAGAGGACTCGGCGGTGTTCTTCGGCCGTGACGCCGAGATCGCTGAGCTGCTGGACCGTCTTCATCCAGTGGTCGCCGGGCAAGCTCACCGGCTGGTCACGGTGTTCGGTCCCTCGGGCCGGGAAAACCGTTGACCGCCGATGCCTACCAGCGCATCGGCGGTGTGACCGGGGTGTGACCCGCCAAGCCGACAAGGTCACCACCGAGCTGGGGGGCGCGGACGGGCCGGTGCTGGCGACGCTGCTGAAGTTCGTCACGATCGGCGAGAACGAGCCCACCCGACGCCGGGTGCGCCGCAGCGCACTGACCGACACCCAGTGGCGGGTCGCCGAGGCATTCATCGCCGCCCGACTACTGACCAGCGACGCCGTCCTCGACGTGGCCCATGAGGCGCTGTTCCGGCACTGGGCACCCTTGTGGCAAGCCATCCAGACATCCACCGACCAGCTCCGCTGGCGCGCCGACCTGGAACGCTGGGCCAAAGACTGGGAGAGCTCCGGCCGCCAGGACGCCTACCTGCTCCGCGATGAACGCCTCAAAGCCGCCCAACGCTGGGCTGCCGCAGACGGTGACGTGATGGCTGGCCTTGCTCTGGTAGCAGAGTTCCTGGCCTGTTCCGACTAGGCCGACCACTCCACCATGAAACGCCTTTCCGAGACCATCGCCCGGCAAGCGCTCAGGACCGTCAACCGTGATCCCGACTACAGCCTGCTACTGGCGCTCGCCGCCATCGAGGAATGCGCCCCCACGACGCTCGCCGTCCGGGCTTTGACCGCCGCTCTCGTGGCGACTCAGGTGCGGGCTGTTCTCCGTGGCCACGACGATTGGGTTCTCCAGGTGGCGTGGTCACCGGACGGTACGCGGTTGGCCACTGCGTCGGGTGACCGCACGGTCCGGATCTGGGACGCCGAATCCGGCATCGAGATCATTGTCGTCGGAACTCACCTCAAGGGGGTCGACAGCGTGTCGTGGTCTCCGGACGGCCGGCGAATCGCCTCCGCATCGCGGGACGGGACCTGCCGGATCTGGGACACGACGATCAGCATTGAGGATCTGGTGGCCGACGCGCACCGCCGTACCTCCCGGGAGCTGACCGCCGAGGAACGGCGCAACCTCATGCTCCCACCGACCCATGATTGATCAGGTCGGCCACGGTTCCCTCGAGCTGGTTCGGTGACGGGCCGCTATAGAAGACGCTCCAGGCGTCGAAGGAGCGGGTTGATGTGTGAGGGCGACCAGGGATCCGCGTTCGGTCCGACTGTCCCGATCCGATACCCGTCCGTGGTGACCTATCCACGTGCGGGGAGTCAAAACCATTCTTTAGCTCTTCTATCGTAAGCATATCGACCGGCGGACTCACTCTTTCGGTGGTCACACCGTCACGAACGAGACGTCCGGATCGCACTCACCGATACATGGTCGGGCTTGGCTCCGTCGAACGTGCAGACCGGATGAACGGGATTACTGTATTGTGGTGTGCCTCACCTAATCGGGGTAGGCTGATGCTAGGAGTATCTGTTAAATTGGATAGTTGAATGGTTAACTGATACATGCTTGCCGCCGCGAGTTCCGTGGGGTTGGTAGGCAGCCTTTGTCGTCGTCGGGGGCGGCTATGGGCTTACGTGATCTGAGGACCGAGAAAAGGGGCACGGCGGTTGCAGCCCTCGTGTCCGAGATCTCGTTCGACTTCTACGGTGCGGTCTCGCCGTCGGTATACGAGACCGCTCGTCTGGTAACGCTGGCTCCGTGGCTTGCCGGGCACCGGCAACGAGTGCGGTTTCTCCTGCGGTGCCAGCGTCGAGACGGCAGGTGGGGTGGTCTGGATGGTTACGGCCTTGTTCCGACACTGAGTGCCACCGAGGCGTTGCTGACGAGCCTGCGACGGTGGCAGCAGGACTGCAACGGGCAGGTTCTCGGCTACGCAGAAGTGGTCAGCGCAGCCGACCGTGGGCTGCGAGCACTGTTCGGGTGGCTCAGCGCCGGCGCCCGAGTTGTGCTCCCGGATACGATAGCGGCAGAGATCGTGATACCTGCCCTGGTCGCGCAGGTCAATGCGCACCTGGACAGGTTCGGGCCAGAACCGGTGATCGGGCTGGATAACTGGCGCGGCAGTGGCCGTCTCGTCCTGCCCCAGGGGATGGATGACGGGCTGCTGGCACGGTTGGGCCATCAGGTCCTTCAAGGTCAGTCGCTACCCACCAAGCTGCTGCATTCGCTGGAAACCCTTGGCCCCGCGGTGCGGGGCGCTCCCTTCGTCCACCCGGTGCACGGCTCGGTGGGCTGCTCACCGGCGGCGACTGCGGCCTGGCTGGCAGATCCCACGGCCTGCCGGGCAGCGGTGAGGTATCTGGAAACCGTGCAATACCGGGGTGGGGGCCCGGTGCCAGGGGTCACGCCTATCACCGTCTTCGAGCGGGCCTGGGTGTTGGCTGCACTCACCGGGGCGGGTATCGACGTGACGGTGCCGCGCGGGCTGACGGATAGCTTGCATGCTGCATTCGGTGACTGTGGTGTTGCCGCCGGCCCCGGTCTCCCTCCGGACTCTGACGACACGGCCGCCGCTTTGTATGCGCTGGCGCAGTTGGGTAGCCCCCGCGCCCTGGACTGCCTGTTCGTCTATCAGACGGATGAATATTTCAGTTGCTTCCCTGAGGAACGCACGACGTCGATCAGCACCAACGCCCACGTTCTCCAGACATGTGGCAGGTATCTGGAGCATGACGGGCCGCAACGCTGGCGCTACCACACCGTGATGGACAAGCTCTCGGGGTGGTTACGCGAGCGTCAGGAGGCTGATGGAAGCTGGTGGGACAAATGGCACGCTTCACCCTATTATCCGACCGCGCGTTGCGCTACAGCGCTCCACCGTTACAGCCGTAGCGCATCCGTCTCCGCGCTTACCAGGGCCGTGACGTGGCTGCTTGACAGCCAACGTGAGGATGGGTCATGGGGACGATGGTGCGGTACCCACGAGGAAACCGCGTATGCGGTGCAAACATTGTTGCAGACGTGTGCGTCCCGGCCCGACAGCGCGGTCGAGCAGGCGGCCGCCCGTGGGTGCGTATTCCTGCGCCGATCGGCAGCAGGCCACCAGCACCCACCGCTGTGGCACGACAAGGACCTGTATACACCGATCAGAGTGGTGCGCGCCGAAGGGCTGGCCGCGCTGCACTTGGCATATGCCAATCCCCACGTTGCCGCGATCGTTGACTACTGGGCCGCAGTAGAATCCGAGAGAGAGGCGACGGGGTGAGGTTCGATGAACCGAAAAGAGTTCCGTTTCGCGTTCCGGAAGTTGCCATTCTTGGATTCCCACAGGGGTGACCCTACTGGTGTTCTCGAACTCCGTGCGCGACCCACGCCACGATTACTGGTATGGCACCCGGAGGGGATTGATTGGATCTTCCGGACCGACCGCCAGCTGCATCATATGCCCAGCCGTACTCTGAGCTCCCTGCTCGGACAAAGGTCCCTGCTGTGGGCCGAGGGTCTTCGGCACGCCGCATACCGGCGAGTGCTCGGTCCCGCGCTGCGTGGTCATCAGTTGCAGGTCTGCCACAACATCATTTCTGGCACGGTCCATGCCGCGATCGATGGATTGGCTCCAGGAGCTGCTATCAGCTTGGTCAGATGGATCCGGAAGGTCACCCTCCACGCCACGGCTCGGATTATCCTGGGCGCCGCAGACTACCGGCTGCTGGAATCATTCAGCACGTATGTCGACAGTGCGCTGGGCTCACGTACTCGGGCATTAGCCCACCGCTATCTCCACGTGCCCCTCCGGGGTCGCCGTGAACTAGGTGAAATGTTACTGAGAAGTGCGAAAGCTGCCGCGACTGTCCAGTCTTCTGCGCTGGCAGCCCTGCTGCTGGCTGGTGACGGACTACTCGGGATGCTCGATGATGAAGAACTGCGGGATCAGGTCGTATCCCTGCTGTTCGCCGGACATGAGACCACCGCGTCAGCGACGGCATGGGTACTTTTCTGGTTAGGCCGCGACGAAAGCATGCGCTACGACGTCATCGCGGAGCTGACCGCCACCTCCGACGACGGTTCGGATCCCGCACGGGTTCCGTTACTGCATGCCGTCACTCAAGAGGCTCTGCGGCTTTTTCCACCTGCGATCATTGCCGGGAAGCGGATGCTGACCGTGGCTGGTGAGTTGCTCGGCAAGTCATTACCGGCAGGCACCATCGTCACTCCCTGCATGTACCTGGCGCATCATCAACCAGACATCTTC
>DATEMN010000062.1:0-4446 GCA_035275565.1 Pseudonocardiaceae bacterium
CGGTGCGGAAGGAGAACGCCTCAGCGGCTTCGCCCTCCCCGGCGTTCATCGCACGCTGGTACCGGAACAGCTCCGGGTCCAGACCGAGATCGACGAGGTGCTCGGTCCAGTCCCGGTGACCGGTCTCCCAGACCAGCTGCAGCTCCGGGGCCAGCCGGTGCGCCTCGTGCAGGCTCTCGGAGAACCGGCTCATCGTGACCCGACGACGATCCACCGTGAACGGCAGCGAGTCCAGGTGCAGGTCGGTGGTCGGGCGGAAGGAATACCACGCGTCGGACAGCTTGGCCGAGTCCGACGACACCACGTGCCCGCGCCACTCAGAGACCTTGCCGGTGACCAGCCGATCACCGGTGCTGGTGTGCATCCATTCCAGCACCACATGCGCGACGTCGGCGGCCAGCACGAACTTCTCCAGCACCCGGGTGTTCGTGGTGCCCACCACCTGCCGCCGGCCAGGCAGCATCACCGAGAAGATCAGCTTGATCAGCACCGACTTGCCGCCGCCGTTCTCCAGGAACAGCACCGACGCCGGCGACGGCCGCCGGGGAGCGCGGTCGAGATCGTCGGCCGCGAACAGATCCTCCTGGACCACGGCCTGGATCACCGGTCCGACGCCGCGCAGGTCCAGGCAGACGTCCTGGTAGCGGGCACCGGGCGGGCCGACGGAGAACAGCCGGACCCGGGACAGCTCGTACATCGATCTCCCCCAGTGCGTTCAGGACAGCGTGTCCCGGTTGTTGGTCGATAGGCTGCCGGTGGCGCCGGTCACCGGCAGCACACCTAACTCCAGCAACTCATCGAAGGTGCGCTGCGCAGCCAGCTCCCGGACCTGTACCTGGTAGCGCGGCGTGGTCCGGTAGGTCCCACCGTCGCCGCCGGTCGCTACCAGAAAGCCCTGATCGGCCAGGAATCGCAGCGCCTTACCGACGATGCCCCGGGTGGTGTCCGACGCCACCCGCCCGTCCTTGGTCGCCGCGGCCGCCGGGCGGCGCAGGTAGGCCCGCCAGACCCGCTCCAGCTCCGGGGCGTCGGAGCGCGGGTCGTTATTCTGCTCGGCCGCTTTCGCGCGTTCGTCCAGCAGCCGGCATGCCTCCCGCACGGCGCCGTCGACCTGCTCCGCCGACACCCGACCCACGTAGGAGTCGTTGCCCAGGTCGTCCGGCCGGGGGAAGGCCAGCGCCGCGACGGCTAGGTGCGCCAGGCCGTGCAACATCTTCTCGATCTGCCGGCTCTGTAGCGCGGTCCGGCGGGCGTACTCGTCCATCTTGATCTCGAATATCGAGTCCTCGGTGGCTGCGAGCACCGCGCCGCTCTGTTTGGTCACCGCCAACACCACCAGGCCCAACCCGGCCGCGACCTGGTTGACCAGATTTTTGAACCGTTCGTCGGCACCGTAGCGGCGGACCAGGTCGGCGTACACCGGATCCCGGGCTGGCAGCAGCTTGGGACGCATACCCAGCGCGATCAGCGACGCCGCCAATTCCACATCGCCCGCAAGCCCGGTTGGCTCGCTCACGCCACCTCCTCCGTGCTCACCGCGTCCGGTGTGATCTGTGCCAGGGTGACCAGCAGGTCCCGGCCGCCGAACTCCGGATCGTCGAGCACCGTGCCGTCGTCCACCGCCAACGGCACCGCCTGATCGCCCTGCTGGCGGGCGGTGGACACCGCCGAGCCCACCGCGTGCAACACCCGCAGCGCGACCAGCTCGGGCAGCTCCGGGTCGGTGCTGCGGGCGTGGGCGAGCAGCCCGGACAGGCGTCTGGGCACCTCACCGAGGTCGAGCAGCGCGTCGGCTTGGCGCCACTGCTCGTCGGTGAACCGGTCACTGTCCGGCAACGGCGCCAGATCCGGCTCGGGGATCGGCGCACCGAGCGGATCCCGGTCGCTTGGCGGCAGCAGCAGGGTCTCCACCAGCCCGCCGAGGCTCACCACGCTAGGCAACCGCAGCCCAGCGCCAGCGGTGAAGAACGTCGAGACCGGGCCGGTCGCCGACGCGATATCCAGATCGAGGCACGGCGCCATCAACTGGCCGAACAGGTCGATCGCGGCCCGCTGCGGCACACCGGCGAACTGCTGACGATCCTGCTCGGCGCGAAACGTGGCCCCGGCCTCCTGCAGCCGGGCCTGTAACTGGGTGTGCCGCCGGACGCAGTCTTGGACGATCGTGAGCAGCTCGGCGGCGCGCCGCCGACGGTCGATGTCGGTCGCCTCGTCGCGGGTGTTCGCGATATTGGACATGATCGCGTTCTCGGCACGGTAGCGGGTCTCGATGTGAGTCAGCGCCTCCTCGATCAGATCGGGAACCGTGGCCAGCCAGTCCACCGAACGCACGTCTCGGCGGGTGGCGTCGAGCTGGCGGCGCAACATCTCGGCGTACTGCACCGTGCGGTACCGCGCCTGCTCGGCGGCCAGCCGGGCATCGCCCAAGCGGCCCCGCTTGATCAGGTTCTCCAGTTTGACCTCGGCGGCGACCTGCGCCGACTCCACATCGGTGTCTAGTGCACCGACCAGCACGTTGATCGCCTCATCGGTGGTCCGCAGGTAGACCTCGCCGTCGGAGCCGGCCAGCTCCACCAGCAGCTTGAAGTCGAAGTGGCGGCGCTCGTAGCGGCCACCGGACCCCACCGTGCCATACACGGCGCGGAAGCCCCGGTCGAGGCTTCCCACGTTGATCAGGTTCTCCAGGACCCAGTGCCCCACCCGCGGGTACTCCGGATCTGACCGGCCCGGGCATTGCGCGGCGATGAACGGCACCAGGCGGCGTACCACCTGCTCCGGGGCCGCGCCCCGGTCGAAATCCATCGCGATGGTGACCTGGTCGATAGCCTGCAGCGCGATCTCCGCCATCTGATAGTCGGTGCCCTCGAGCCAGTCCAGCCGGGTCTTGCGGCTATCCAGCTGGTGCAAGGGCGCTGTGCAGGCGAGCGCCTTCAACCGGCGAGCCATCGCCTCGTCGCCAGCCCGCAGGAAGGGCTCGTCCTCCGACATTCGGCACACTGTACGACCCACCGCTACCGGAGGTTTCTGTGATCACTACCTGGACCGGCTCCCGTCGACCACTCGACACCACCGCGGTGCGGCGTCACCAGCCGAGCAGGTGCGCGGCCTGCTTGAGGACAATTCGACCATTCGTGTGCTCGGCGCGTCTTGCGCCGAGCAGCGTTGAGCGAGGGGAAAGGACCGGCATGTTGCTGTCCCCGCACGAGCAGGAGAAGCTTCTCGTTCACGTGGCGGGCCAGCTGGCCCGGGACCGCCGGGCGAGGGGGTTGCGGCTGAACTATCCCGAGGCCGTCGCGCTGATCACTTCCTGGGTGCTGGAGGCAGCCCGCGACGGGCGCAGCGTCGCTGAGCTGATGGCCGGGGGACAACGGGTGCTGAGCCGCGACGACGTCTTGGACGGGGTACCGGAGATGATCACTTCGGTGCAGGTGGAGGCGACCTTCCCGGACGGCACGAAGCTCGTCACCGTGCATCGGCCGGTGCAGTGATCATCCCAGGAGAGTTGCTGCTCTGTAACGAGCCGGTGGTGCTGGGTTCGCACACCGGCCAGGAGCTGACCATGCGCAATATCGGTGACCGGCCGATCCAGGTGGGGTCGCACTATCACCTTGCCGCGGCGAACCCGGCGCTGGAGATGGACCGGGCAGCCGCGACCGGGATGCGGCTGGCGGTGCCGGCCGGTACCTCAGTGCGTTTCGAGCCCGGTATCGAACGGGTGGTGCGGGTGGTGCCGCTGGGTGGCACGCGCACCGTGCCCGGGCTGCGTCTCGATGTCCGGGATCCTCATAGCGCAGCGCACGCAGCCGTCGGTGGTGGCAGGTGGACGATCGAGCGCACCCGTTACGCCCAGCTCTACGGTCCCACCGAGGGTGACCGGATCCGGCTGGCTGACACGGACCTGCTCCTGGAGGTCATTGAGGATCGCTGCCGCGGGCCGCACGGCGGCGACGAGGTGGTCTTCGGCGGCGGCAAGGTGATCCGGGAGTCGATGGGCCAGGCCCGGGCGTCCCGCGCCGACGGAGCTCCTGATCTGGTGATCACTGGTGCGGTCGTGCTGGACCACTGGGGTGTGGTCAAGGCCGACATCGGGGTACGGGACGGCCGGATCGTCGGCCTGGGCAAGGCCGGCAACCCGGACATCATGGACGGGGTGCACCCAGCGTTGGTGATTGGTCCGGGCACCGAGGTGATCGCCGGCCACGGGATGATTCTGACCGCCGGTGCGGTGGACTGCCACGTGCACCTGATCAGCCCGCAGCAGGTGCCCGAGGCGCTCGGGTCGGGGGTGACAACCCTGATCGGCGGCGGCACCGGCCCCGCCGAGGGTACCAAGGCGACTACCGTGACCCCCGGTGCCTGGTACTTAGCCCGGATGCTGGAGTCCCTCGACGAGCTGCCGGTGAACATCGCGCTGCTGGGCAAGGGCAACACCGTGGGGCAGCCGGC
>DATEMN010000063.1:0-5119 GCA_035275565.1 Pseudonocardiaceae bacterium
CGAGGTTGGCCGCAGCATGCCCGACGGCCACCTTGGCGCCTAAGGCCCGCAACGCGGGCAGTGCCCGGGAGTCCTTGGCGTCCGAACCGGACACGGCACCACCGCGGGCCAACACGATCCGGGCCACCCCGCTCATCCCGGCCCCCCCGATTCCGATCAGGTGGGCACGTGCCAGCTGCGGCGGCAACAGGCTCATCCGCTGCTCCTCGGCCGGGCCGGCGACGGGAACCGGTGCCGTCGCGACACTGGGGTATAGGGCACCGGGGGGCGCAATCGCAGCAGCCGGGAGACCACACCCGCACGCTCGTCCTGGCCGATCTCCGCCCGCAGCACCGACACCGCCTGCGGCTCGTGCCGGGCGAAGTTCGCCAGCAGCCCGAACACCAGCATCGTCAGCGCTATGGAGGTGCCCCCCGACGAGATCAGCGGCAGCGGGATGCCGGTGACCGGGAGCAGGCCGACCACGTACCCGATGTTGATCGCGGCCTGACCGACCAGCCAGGTGGTAACGGTGGCGGACACCAGCTTGATCCACGGGTCGGTGTTACGGGCCGCGATCCGGATCCCCGCGTAGGCCAGGGTGGCGAACAGCAGCAGCACCACCGCACAGCCCAGGAAGCCCAGCTCCTCTCCGATGATCGCGAAGATGAAGTCGTTGTGCGCGTTGGGCAGGTAGTCCCATTTGGCGCTGCCCTGGCCGAGCCCCACCCCCCACCAACCGCCATCGGCCAGCGAGAATATCGCTTGGCGGGCCTGGTATGCTGCGCCCTGGGCGTCGGCGCCCGGATGCAGGAAGGACTCGATCCTGGCCGACCGGTAACTGGCGACGCCGGCCAAGACGAGCGCCCCGGACACCGCGGCGATCACGATCACACCGAAGAGCTCGCCCGGCGCGCCGCCGAACCACAGCAGGGCGAGCAGCACAACAGCCAGCGTGATGGTGGTGCCGAGATCAGGTTCCAACATCACCAGCGCAAAAATCAGCACAGCCACCGGAACCACCGGAACCAGGAGATGCCGCCACTGGTGCAGCAGCGCTCGCTTCGTGATCAGCACGTGCGCGCCCCACAGTGCCAGGGCGAGCTTGACCGGCTCGGAGGGCTGGAAAGACAGTGGACCCAGCCGCAGCCAGTTCTGCGCACCATTGATCTCGGTGCCAGCCGGGCTGAGCACCACGACCAGCAGCACCACACACACCACCAGAAACAGTCCGCTGGTGCCGCGCAGCAGCCGAACCGGTGTCCGCAACCCCAGCCAGAACAACACCAGCCCAACACCGCAATACGCCAGTTGCCGGACAAACACCGCATAGGACGAGCCGGCTCGGGTATAGGACTCCACATTGGACGCCGAGAGCACCATCACCAAGCCGAACAGGGTCAGCAGACCAAACACGGCGAGCACCAGGTGCAGCGATGTGAGCGGCCGGGCCAGCCAGGTGGTGAGCGCCTCGCGGGCCCGGTCTCCGGTCGCTGTCCACCACGCCGTAGTGAGCGCCGGCTGCCGGGGGGAACCGCTACTCACCGGACCCCCCGCCCCCAGCTGAGTGCAGCGAAGACGCCGCAGCAGCGAAGGCCCGACCACGTTGGGTGTAGTCGGTGAACATATCCAGCGACGCCGCCGCCGGGGCGAGCAGCACAACATCACCCGGACGGGCCAGTCCGGCGGCCTCGGTCACCACCTCCATCATGGCGCCATCGTCTCCCGAATCCACCACCCGCACCGGGAGGTTGGGTGCGTGTCGCGCCAACGCGGCGGCGATCACCGCGCGGTCCGCGCCGAGCAGTACCGCGCCGACCAGCCGATCCCGGGTGTCAATGACGAGGGAGTCCACGTCGACACCCTTGAGCAATCCGCCGGCGACCCACACCACCCGCTGGTGAGCGAGCAGAGCGGCCCGCGCCGCGTGCGGGTTGGTGGCCTTCGAATCATCGACGTAACACACCCCGGCGTACGTGCCGACGGGCGCACCGCGATGTCCTGCGGGGGTGAAGGCGCGCAGTCCCGCGGCAACGGCCCACGGCGGCACTCCCACCGAGCGGGCCAGCGCAGCCGCCGCCAGCGCGTTGGCCACGTTGTGCAGACCGCGCGGGCGGACGTCGGTGAGCTGGGCCAGCACTGCGCTGTCCCCTTGACCGGCGAAGGCCCGGTCGACCAGCTGATTGCCCACCACCCCCAGTTGGCCTGCTGACGGCTCACCGGTGGTGAACCCGATCCCGTCGCGCCCGGTGGCCAGCCGCGTCGACCACTCGTCGTCGACGTTGAACACCGCTGTGGTGCCCTCGGCATACACGCTGCCTTTGGCCGCTGCGTAACGGTCCATGCAGCCGTGCCAATCCAGGTGGTCGGCGGAGACGTTGAGCACCGCCGCGGCCCGCGGCATCAGCTCGGGTGACCAGTGCAACTGAAACGACGACAGCTCCACAGCGAGCACGCGGTGCCCGGCGCGCACCACGTCCAGGACCGGGAGCCCATTGTTGCCGCAGGCGATCGCGTCTACCTCGGCGGCGCGCAGAATCGACTCGAGCATTCCGACCGTGGTGGTCTTACCGTTGGTGCCAGTGATCACCAACCAGTCGGCTGGCACCGATCGCGCACGGTCCACCCAGTGGGCCAGCGTCACGTCCCCGATCACGGGTATGCCGGCGCGGTGTGCGGCCACCATCAGCGGTGCGTCCGGCCGGAAACCCGGGCTGGTCACCACCAGATCGGTGCCCGGCGGCGGGGTGTCCAGCCGCCCTGCGCCGGCCACGCCCGGAATGCCGGCCAGCGCCGCCACCTGGGCCGCTGACGAGTCGGTAACGGTGACCACGGCGCCCAGTTCGATCAGCAGCCGGGCGGCGCTGACTCCGGTGACCCGCGCCCCGGCCACCAGCACCCGGGCCCCGGCGAGGTCAGCCACGCCGTTGCGCGGTGTGTGCATCGACATCACCCTCCGGCAGCAGTCAGCCACTCGCTGTAGAACACCCCGGCACCCAGCGCACAACACATCGCCGCTAGCAGCCAGAACCGGATGATGACCGTGGTCTCGGCCCACCCCGCCAGCTCGAAGTGATGGTGAAACGGTGCCATCCGGAACGGCCGGCGCTGGGTGGTGCGATACACCGCCACCTGGATCACCACCGACATCGCCTCCACCACGAACAGTCCACCGATCACGACGAGGAGTAGTTCGGTCCGGGTGACCACGGATAGGCCGGCCAGCAGCCCACCGAGAGCCAGCGACCCGGTGTCACCCATGAAGATCCGCGCCGGCGGGGCGTTCCACCACAGGAACCCGATGCACGCACCGACCGCGGCGGCTGCCACCACGGCCACGTCCAGCGGATCGCGCACGGTGTAGCAACCGGGCACCGCCTGGACGGTGCAGTCCTGGGTGTACTGCCAGAACGAGACGATCACATAGGTCGCCAGCACCATCGCGGCCGACCCCGCCGCCAACCCGTCTAGGCCGTCGGTGAGGTTGACTGCATTAGACCACGCCGACACCAGCAGGTAACTGAAAACCACGAAGCCGACGACACCGAAGGACACCACGGCGACGTCTCGCACGAACGACAGCTGGGTCGAGGCCGGGGAGATGCCGTCGACGTCCCGGAAACCCATCGCCAGAATCGCGAAGAGCACTGCGGCGACCAGCTGCCCGACCAGCTTGGCGGTCTTGTTCAAGCCCAGATTTCGTTGTCGACGGATCTTGATCAGATCGTCGAGGAAGCCGACCACCCCGAGCACCGTGGTGAGCCCCAGCACCAGCAGGCCCGACGCGGTGATGCCGTGCCGGGTGACGGTGAGATGGGCGAACAGGTAACCGCTCCACATGGCCAGCAGGATGGCCACCCCGCCCATCGTGGGTGTGCCCCGCTTGCTGTGGTGATTCTGCGGTCCCTCCTGCCGGATCTCCTGCCCGAAGCCCTTCCGGGTGAACAACCGGATCAGGTAGGGGGTGCACAGGATGGAAACCAGCAGGGCGACCCCGGAGGCGACGAGAATGGTGCTCACCTGGTGGCACTCCCGCCGATCGAGCCGGTAACGCTGAGTAATCCTTCGGCAACCCGTTCCAGCCCCACCGCCCGGGATGCCTTGATCAGCACCACATCGCCGGTGGCGAGTTCGTCGCGAAGCAACTGCAGCGCCGCGGGCACGTCGGGCACCAGCATCGAGTTCGGGACGACCGAGTGCAGCAGCCGGGCGCGCTCCCCCACCACCACGAGCCGGTCGACGCCGAGGCGCACCACGAGCGCACCGATCTCCCGGTACGCCCCGCTCTCCGCCTCACCGAGCTCGGCGAGCGGGCCGAGCACTGCCCAGCTGCGCCGTCGCGAACCGGCCATCGCGATCAGGGTTCGCAGCGCAGCGGCGACCGACTCGGGGTTGGCGTTATAGGCGTCGTTGATCACGGTTACCCCGTCGGGGCGGTCGGTGACCTCCAGCCGCCAGCGCGACGCCGGCCGGTAGCGCTCGAACCCCGCAGCGATCCCCGCCGGTGTGGCACCGAGCTCCACGGCCACCGCAGCCGCGGCCAGCGCGTTGGACACCTGGTGCTCGCCGGGCACCGTCAGCTGCACCGGGGCCTCTCCGACCGGGGTGACCAGGCGAAACGACGGGTAACCGCGGTCGTTGAGGACGACGCCGACCGCACGCACCTGAGCCACCGTGGATCGCCCGAAACGCACCACCCGGGCGGCGGTGCGCCGGTCCATCGCGCTGACTGCGGCGTCGTCGGCGTTGAGCACCGCGACCCCGGTAACCGGCAGCGCCTCGACCAGCTCACCCTTGGCGGTGGCCACCGCGTCCCGCGAGCCGAACTCGCCGAGGTGCGCCGAGCCGACGTTGAGCACCACCCCGATCGACGGTGGCGCCACCCGGCACAGCGCGGCGATCTGGCCGGGCCCGCGCGCGGACAGCTCCAACACCAGGTGCCTGGTGGTCGCGTCGGCGCGCAGCACGGTCCAGGGGTGACCGATCTCGTTGTTGAACGATCCCGGCGGCGCGACGGTGGGACCCAAGGGAGCCAGGAGCGCGGCGGCCATGTCCTTGGTGGAGGTCTTGCCCGACGAGCCGGTGAGACCCACCACCCGCAGGGCCCCCTTACCGAGCGTGTCGACCACGGTCCGGGCCA
>DATEMN010000064.1:0-16508 GCA_035275565.1 Pseudonocardiaceae bacterium
TCCGCGCCGCGCGCCACCCCCTCCAGCGCCACCCGGATCGGCCGGCGGACGGTTGCGCCCGGATGCTCGTCTTGCCGGGCGGCGGCGCTGTCGAGCTCCACCACCACGTCCGCGGTCTCCCGCAGCCGCTGCCGCTCGACCTGGAGATCGACCCCGAGTCGGATGTCGAGCGCGCTGGTGACCCGGTAGCCGGGGACTGCGGACAGCTGTTCGGTCAGCAGTGCCACGAACTCCCGCTCGCGTCGCCGGAGCGCCTCGGACCCGTCCCTGGCGGTCTCCACGTACACGACCGGACGCAGCACCTCGGCCACGAACGGCGGCACGGTCGCGTCTGGCGTCAGCCGGTCCGCCTCCCGGCCGGACAGCTCGGCCACCTCGTCACCGGTGACGTCCGCGCCCTCAAACCAGCAGAACCTGTCCCCGGGCGGGACCTTGCGCTGGTCGCTCACCAGCCGCAGGTCGACGCCCGCTGCGTGCGCCGCGTCGTCGAGCGCGGCCCGGAACTTGCGGAACGCGTCCTGCGCCTTCGTGTCGTCGCCGCCGGGTGTGGCCGCGTCCAGCGCCCCTGGTAGCGGGATCCGGCCGTCGTCACCGATCAGATCAGCCAGCACCCGCAGCCGGGACAGCTGCCGGGGAGTGAGGTCATCGGCGAGCCGGTTGAGGTGCCGGAGCACCGCCCGCCGCGGTAACCGTTGCATCAGGCGGCGTCGCTCAGCACCCGCTCGCGAATCTTCGTCGCGAAATCGAGCGCGAAACGCTCCCGCCCGGGGCCCTGGGTCTCGGTGAAACCACGGCCACCAGAACCGCGGAAGATCTGCCGGGTGTCCACCCCGTGCAGGTCCCGCGAGCCATCCATCGGCACCCGCTTGAGCATGACAGGCAACACCTTGTCCACATCGCGCCCCAACAGCCGGGGCAGCTCCTCCTCGAGGATGAACCGGCTGCCGAAGAAGCCCGGGCTGAGCAGCAGCAGGCCATAGTCGCAACCGTCCAGTTGAGCAAGGATCCGCCGCCGCCAGTCCACACCGAGCAGCTGGTGCGAGTCCTCCCACCAGCTGATACACACCCCGGCCAGAACGTCAAGGTGCAGCAGGCCGAGTAGCGTCTCCTTGGCCCGGGCGTCCTGATGACACCAGCTGAGGAACAGCGAGGCATGCACCGGCTCCGCCATCGATCAGCCTCCGTTCACGTTTTTCCCGATGGCTTCACGATAACGCCTCGTGCGCTCCGGACCGACCCGTCTCCCAGTTGTCCGTTGAAGCGCCCGACGGCGGTGCCCTACTGCCGCAGTCGGCATGGCTGCGCCAAGACTCATAACCTGTATTCGCGAGCTTCCTTGGCGGTCTGGTGAATCAGGTCGATCAAGCTGTCAGCCTGCGCCGGATTGAGGAGCGCCTCGCAGGTGAACGGGCAGTCGTAAGAAGTGATCGATACCTTCCCCTGGTATGCCTCCAATGTGAAGACGACACGACCATCCGGGCCCCAGCCTTTAACGGTGAGCTTGCGCCCTGGCATGAACACCGTCCCCGGCCGTGGGTGGTTGATCGGGGGGACCAGCGGCAAGGAGCCCCCTTAGTTCGAGCACGACGGTGGGAGCACCGGAAGGTCCACGCCCAACTCGCTGGCTAGATGGGCCTGCACTCGCTCGATGGGCTGCTGTAACCAGTAGCGAGCCTCCAGGAAGACCGGACACACCCGGCGTCGGCGCCCTAGCCATCCGCGACGCTGACACGACCGGCACCGACCCCGACGGTCCAACGGATGAGCAGCAAGTAGTGAGTCCAGCGCCGCACCGCACCGCACGCCACCCGGCCGCACCGACTCACCCCGCGCGAGGACTGCACCTCAGTTATCAGGAACCTGCGCAATGTCTCACGCAGCAGGCCGTGCTCGGTCTGCTGCACGTTCTTGTTCCTCGCGAGCACGGTTACTCCTACCGGCACGGTGGCCCCCTTCTTGATCGCGGTGGTTGCTGGGTAACCATCGCCACTGGGGCAAGGCCCCAGGAGGTAGCAGCCGGGCCGCTACCGGCCACTGCGGTGACATCCCGGCGAGATCAGTCCCGCCTGATCAGCTCGGTCGTTACCGTGTGCTGGCGCCCGTCAGGAGGGGAACCGATGGCTCAGGTACCGCGGACCCGGCTGGAACAGCACGCGCAGATCGCGCACCTGTCCGTCCGGGAGTTCGTCGATCGTTTCCACCATGCTGCGATCGAGTGCGGAGAGGGCAAGACCCATATCTCGGAACGTCAGGCGAAACGATGGCTTGCCGGGGACTCGGACATGCCACGTTCGGTGTGCTGCCGAATACTCGAACACTGGTGGGCTGAGCCGGTGTCCCGCCTGCTCGGACCCCCCGACAGCGGTAGGATCGATGTCTTCGTGAGTGCGGAGGAGCTGATCGTGAACGCCGGTCGGGAATCGGTGGACCACGCCATCAAGGCGGCCTCGGCGCTCGACCCGTCCGCGCTGGAGCATCTCCACGACGCCGCACAGCGCGCGGCCCGGGCGTACTACGTGACGCCGCCGCTGGTGATGCTCACCGATCTGGTCCGCCTCCGTGACACCGTGTATGAGCAGCTGGACCGCACGCACAAGCCGCGCCAACAAGCCGAGCTGTACCTACTCGCCGGGCAATTCTGCGGCCTGCTGTCCTCGGTGAGCTTCGACCTGGGCCACCCGGAGGTTGCCGAGGAGCAGGCACGTGCCGCGCACACCTACGGAAACGTGATCGACCACCCCTCGCTGCGTGCCTGGGCTCGGGCACTACAGGTCTCCGTCATGTTCTGGACCGCTCGCCCGCGCCGCGCCGCGAGCCTGGCAGCTACCGCCCTGGAGGCCGCACCCGTGGGCACGGCCCGCGCCCGGCTGCACTCCGCACACGCCCGCTCGTTGGCGTTGATCGGTGCGCGGCAGGAGGTCCGCGCCGCGCTGGACGCCGCAGCCGACGAGTTACAGCGTGCGGGAGATGATCAGTTCATGGACGAGATCGGCGGCGAGTGCGGATTCGACCACTCCCGCCGAGCGCTGTGCGCTGGCGCTTCGTTTGTCGCCCTCGGCGACGGTGAGCAAGCCGAGACCGAGGCCACCACCGCCTTGGCCCTGTTCGGCGAAGTCCCCGAACGAGCCCGGTGGGTGGCCGGCGAGCTTGGGACGCGAGTGGATCTCGCCACAGCCCGGACCCTGCGCGGTGACCTCGCAGGAGCAGAGGACGCGCTCGTGGCGGTGTTCGCGCTGGACCCGGAACGACGCACCGAGGCCGTGGTCCAGCGGCTCACCAACCTGGGGCGCATGCTGGGTTCGGCTCGTTACCGAGACGCCGTCGAAGCGGACCGCATCGGGGAAGCGATCGAGCACTTCACCGCCCGCAGTGTCCCCCGCAGCGCCACCCGGACCATCATCAACCCCGCCGGATAGGCCAGCGGATCAGGAGGTCCAGCATCGGGCAGCCGCTCGGGCAATAATCTGGTGCGTGGATATGACCGTGTTCGTCGCACTGGCCGACGTGATCGACAACCCGGACGCCCGTGCCACGCTCGAACGGGCCTTTTCGACGGTCGTGGTCGCGACCGCCCGCGAACACGCGGTCACCGAGCTGACCGCGCTCGGCGACACCGTGGACGCGGCCATCATCGGAATCAGGGAACGCATCAACGCCGAAGTGCTGGTCGCCCTGCCCCGGCTCAGGGTGTTGGGCTCGCTGGCTGCCGGCACGGATCACCTCGACTTGGTAGCCCTTGCCGATCGTGGCGTGCGGGTCATCACGACCCCCAGCGTCAACGCGGTGTCGGTCGCCGAACACGCCTTGATGATGATTCTCGCCCTCGCCAAACGCGCGCTTCCGGCGCACGCCGCGGTCGTGGCCGGCCAGGACCGCGCCGGCATGATCGACCCACCGATCGAGGTACGCGGGCGCCGGGTGGGGGTGCTCGGCGCCGGCACAACGGCCCGCGCGCTGGTCCCGCTGCTGCGGGCGCTCGGCATGGACGTGATGGTGTGGACGCGCCGTCCGGACCGGCACCCGGACCTCCCCACGGCCGGGCTCGAGGAGATCTTCGGCGGGTGCAGCATCGTCAGTGTCCACCTGCCGCTCACCCCACAAACCCGTGGACTGGTGGACGCCCGGCTGCTGCGCCTGCTGCCACCCGGCGCGCTCGTGGTCAACGTGGCCCGCAAGGAGATCATCGACTTGGAGGGCTTGCGGGTGATCGTGGCCGAACGGCCGGATCTGCGGTTCGCCGTAGACGACTTCGGGCTGGCCGACGACGGCATTGTGGCGATCATTGGCGACTGCGGTCTGTGGAGCCCGCACGTCGCAGGTATCACCGTCGAGGCGTCGGCGGCGATGGATGACGTGGTCGTCCGTGGGGTTGTGCAAGCGGTTGGTAGCACGTGCTGAGCCCGGAAAACGGGGGGACAGCCTTGCGCGGGTAGCTGCAGGGCGAACCTGACCTGCAGCGATAGCTTGACAAGCGAGCTTCGCTGGCGCACCTTGGCGGTTATGCCAAACTTGCGGAGAACTGCGGCCGAGTTTCGCAAGTATGGCATAAGGATGACCGTCAGGTTGTCGGACGCTCGCTGGATTAGAGCGCGGACGAGAAGATCCATCAGGCGGCGGCGGTAGACGCCCACAACGTGGGCCGTTACCGCGTCCAACAGATCACTGTCGGCCAGCTGCCGGTAGTCGCCGTGGAGGTGAGCCGGCGCGAGGACGGGTTTGCTCAGACGAGTGACGGTCGAATACTCGTCAGGCGTGGCCCCCGGAACCAACCCCTGATCGGGGACGAAGTATGGCGGCTGGCTTCCTCGCGAACACTACGACGCTTTGAGCGTTCGCTGGCGAGTGTACAACGTGGCCAAGTCGACGACGAGCCGCTCAGACGCGTGTGCACAATGTATGACTGGGACTTTACCGTGGCTGACCTTGCAGATCGGTTGCGTGAGCGGGGGTTGCTGCGTGATGACGACGAGCTGACGATCGCCGGGGCGCTTGTGCTTACCGATCCTGCACAGACGTTGAAGGCGAGCAAGCTGGTCGTGGAGATTCGCTGGTATGACGGCGGGTCCAGACCCCCGTCGCCGGATGAACATCGGGGGTTCACTGCCCGAGCAGGTGAGCACCGCCGCGCAACTCGTGATCGACGAACTAGGCAGCGACCTCGTCGTCACTGGCATTCACCGGCGCGACTTGCCACGATTGCCATCCGTGGTTGTTCGCAAGGCCATCGCAAATGCGGTCGCCCATCGATCCTATGAACGTGACCAGAGCGCGATCATTATCGAGATTCGACCCCACCAGGTGGTGGTGACGTCGCCAGGTCCTTTGCCTGAGGGCGTCACGGTCGCCACCCTGCGGCACGCGCAGGCAGCTCGGAATCCCAGCGTGATCGCAGTGCTGCGCCAGTTCCGACTGACCGAGGACGCGGGACGCGGTGTCGATGTGATGCAGGACGTGATGCGCGATGAGATGCTCGATCCACCGATATTTGAAGAATTCGGTGAATTCGTGCGCGTCACGTTACCGATCAAAGGACCGATCACGCCGCAGGAACGCGCCTGGCTGAAAGACCTCGAAGAACGAGGCACGCTGGAGCCCACAGAGCGGCTGCTGCTTGTTCACGCCGCGCGGCGTGAACCGGTTTTGAAGCTCGAGTTATTACCCGACGAGGGGTTGGGGGAATTTAGCCAGTTAACGATGCCGCGCCGCTTGACGAATGCAGAGGTCCGGAAGATTACCGGCTTGGACCGGGAAGAGGCACGGGCAGCCCTGAAGCGCTTATGCAATCAGGAGTCAATGGACGTAGAGCAGGCAGTCAGCTATCTGGTTACCAGCCGGCCGCCGTAGTGAGATGTAGCGGGTTGACACCGGCGTGCATGGTTCCGTCGTCGGCGAAAGTCACGACGGACGGGTTCGCGAAATGCAAGGTGGACAGGTCCTCCTCAGCTCGCTCTACTCGGTGGCCTCGGCGTTCCAACGCGGCGGCGGTGTCGTCAGGCGACCTGCCGTCGAGTAGCACCGTGTCTCCCACCACGTCCAGCCTGGGCGTGGCTACCGCATCCTGAGCGCGTAGACCGTGGTCGAGAACATAAGCGACCACCTGCACGACGGCGGCGGAGATCCGTCGGCCGCCGGACGCGCCGGCAGCCAGCACCGGACGGCCGGTGCGGTCCACCACGATCACCGGGCTCATGTTGGAGTGTGGCCGGTGGCCGGGCGCCACCGAGTTCGGGTAGCCGGGCGCTGGGACGAACGCGAACATCGCGTTGTTCATCAGCATCCCGGCCGGTGTGGTGACCATCGAGCCATACGCTGCCAGGATCGTCTCGGTGAGACTGACCACCATGCCTGCGGAGTCCACCGCACACACATGAGCGGTCTGTTCCTGGCCGACGTCGGTGACGGTGGGCCCCTGTGCCCACCAGGCATCCCGCCAGCCGTCGTCACACCGCTGCGGGTCGATACTCGCGGCGATCTCCCCGGTCAGATCGGGATGGTCGGCCCACAGCGCGACCCGCCGGTCCCCGGCGTGCAGTTCCTCGATCCGGCGGCACCTGCGGACCGCCTCCGCGACCACGTGCAACCGGGTGGGCGCAAGCGGATCATGCTCTGCCAGGTCGAACTGGTCGAGGACCGCGAACAACAACCCGTACACGCCACCGTGAGCAGGTCCGAGAACCGTGTGGGCCCGGTACGCGACGGTGTGCACCGCAGCGGACCGTGGCCGGTACCCGGCCAGGTCGGCTGCGGTGATCAGACCGCCGTGCCGGGACATCTCGCCAACAAGTGACGGCCCGGCCGCACCGTCCAGGTAGGCAGCGAGCCCGCTGCCGGCGAGCTCGCGCAGGGTGGCGGCCAGCGCGGGCTGGCGGAACAGGTCGCCGGAGCCGTACACCGGTGGCCGATGCGGGTAACACCCCTCACGCAGGAATGTTCGTGCAGTGGCCTGGAAACCAAGCAGGAGATCCAAATACGTGCCCTGCATCAGCGCGCCGAACCAGTCAGTCTCGAACCCGCCGTCGGCCAGCGCAATCGCTGGCGCCAGCACTTCCGACCAGGGCAGCCGACCGAGTTCCTGGTGCGCAGTGACCAGGCCGGGAAGCGCACCGGGCACGGCGACCGCACGGTGGCCGATCTCATTGGCTCTACCCGGCACGCCTGACCAGCCGAACAGCCCGGGAGTGGCGTTGGCGGCACCGTACATGTTGGGAGTAGCGGCTTCGGGTGCCTCGCTGCGATAGTCAAGCGTGTATGCCCGTCCATCCGACCGCACTGCCGTGAGCAGGCCGCCACCACCGATGGTGGTGGCGAAGGGCTGCACCACGCCGGTGGCGAGGATGGCGGCGACAGCAGCGTCCAGCGCGTTGCCACCTTGGCGTAGCACACTGAGGCCCGCCTCGGCGGCGAGCGGGTGACGGGCGGTCACCAGTCCATTGCGAACCCGCACCGGAGTCTTGGCGTGCAGCCATTTGCTGTGCAGCACAGTCACATTCGGCTCCGAATGGCACTCGGAGGGGCGCTCAGAAACGCGATTCGGCTCCGAATGGCGCTGGGAGGGGTGCGCTACAGGCGGCCCTGTAGCTGCGCGCGGAGCTCGGGGGTCAGGAGGTTGCCGGCCCGGTCGACGAGCAACGTCATCTCATAGCCGATCAGGCCGATGTCGCAGCTCGGCGAGGCCAGCACAGCGAGGCTGGACCCGTCACTGATGACCATGGTCAAGACGATGCCGCGCTCCATCTCCACCACAGTCTGGATCACCCCACCGGCCTCGAAGCAACGCGCTGCGCCTTGGGTGAGGCTCACCAGACCCGAGGTAACCGCAGCGAGCTGATCGGCGCGATCTCGGGGCAATCCCGAGGACGCGACAAGCAGCAGTCCGTCGGCAGAGACGACGACAGCGTGCGCCACCCCGGGTACCCGCTCTACGAAGCTGTCCACCAGCCAGCCGAACTGACCGGGCTGGACCGGATGCTGCGGCGCTACCGTTGTCACTACTGATCCTCCTCGAGACGTCCATACAGGGTGTCGTTCACGGTGGGCTGCTCGTCAGGGCCGATCCGGGCGTGCCGTCCGACGCGCAATCCTTGCTGGTATCTACTCAACCGGCCGCGCACCTCATCGGCGGTGCGAGCCGGACCGGTTGACATCGGCGCCGGACCAAGACTGGCGACGCCGTCCACACCGGACACGAGACGCGCCAGCGGCTGCCGCTTGGGCAACCCGGCGTGGGTGACGCCGTGGTCGGCCGGGGTGCGCAGCGCCTGCGCGGCCTGCCACCCCTCATCAAGCGGAGTCCGCCACTCGTGCGCATTGGCGCGGGGTGGGGACCCATTGCGCAGCGCGGGCATCTCGGTGGTGTCACCGAGCTCGTAGTTGTTCGGCGACACCGACTGTCGCTCACGGAACCAGGCGGAGACCATCTCGAAGATCTCCTCGCGGACCTCCGGCTGCCCGGCCCCCCCGGCGCTGCCCAGCGGCAGCGGACTCGCCAGGGCGTCTCCGGCCGCGACGGTACCCCCACCCAGCGGATCAGGAATGCGCTCAGGTGCGGACTCGTCGGCTCCGAGGAGCTCGAGCCAGTCCTGCTCGGCAGTGCGCGGGCTGCTGCGCTGTGACGTCACGATCCCGATCGAGGCCGGGCTGAACAGGTCCGCCACGGTGGTCTCATCGACTACCGACACCTGCAGCGGAAGCTGCCCGTCAGTCCCGTTCCAGTCAGTGCTGCCCAGCACCTCGGTACTCCCATCATTCGACGCGTTGATATCGAACGACACCAGCGAGCGGGGCACCGACACCTCGGCGGCGATCCCGACCTGGCCGAGACGCCGGCGCAACCGCACCGCGATGCCATGCTGCGCGGCCAGCCTGCTCACCACGAACAGCCCCATCTGACGGGAGACCGACGCGTCGACCGCAGGTGATGAGGCAAGCCGGTCGTTGATCGACCGCAGCTCGTCCGGCGACAGCCCGGGCCCCAAATCGACGATCTCCACCCGCAGGCGTTCGTCCTCGGTGAGCGTGCTGCTCAAGGTCACCGTGGTTGCCTGCGGCGCGGCATTGACAGCATTGTCCAGCAACTCGGCGATCAGGTGCACCACGTCGTTGACGACGGGGCCGGCCACCATGACCGCTGGAGGTCGGCACACCGTCACCCGCTGGTGCTGCTCGACCTTCGACACCGCGCTACGCACCACGTCGAGCGCCGCCACCTGCTGGTGCTCGCTGGGGGGCAGCCTCCCCCCAGCGAGCACCAGCAGGTTGTCGCTGTGGCGGCGCATCCGGGCCGCGAGGTGGTCAAGCCGGCCCAGACCGCTCAACAGCTCGGGATCGTGTTCTCTGCTGCGCAACTCATCGATCAGCTTCCGCTGCCGCTCGACGAGGTCCTGGTTACGGCCGGACAGGTTGCGGAAGGTGTCGTTGAGGCTGTTACGCGCCACGGCTTGCTCAGCTGCCAGCCGAACGGCCTGGGCGTGCACGGTGTCGAAGGCCCTGGCGACCTGACCGACCTCCTCCCTGGAGTGCACCGGTACCGGATCGACCGTCGTCTGACCGGACGCATCGTCGGTGCTGCCCAGCTGCTCGACCGCTTCGGGCAACTTGCGGTCGGCGACGTCGAACGCGGCGGTGCGCAGCGTACGCAACGGTTGCAGCAGCGAGCGCACCACGAGCAGCAGCGTCACCACGGCGAGCACCAAAAGCGCGGCGACCGTGGCGCCATTGACCACTGCCTGGTTCCACGCTCGGTCGCTGCGCGCCGCGGTGGCCGTCCGCAACTCGTTGAGTTGAGTGATCTCCCCCTGGCGGATCCCCTCGACCGTGCCGGCGGCGGCGGAACTCCAGTCGCCAGGGGCCGTCTGGAGGGGCACTGCCCGCGCCGCCCGGTCCAGTGCGGCGTCCAGCAGCCGCTGGCGGTCGATGACCACCTTGGTGCGGAGCAGCTGTGCACCGGGTACGGCTTGGTCGAACTCGCCCGCAGCGACGTCGAATCGGGCTTGCCCGGCGCGTAGCGCGATTTGCTGCTCCGCCGGCAGCACGCCGGACAAGATCGCCGCAAGCAACACCGCGTGCTGTTGGGATGCCTGCTCCTTGGCGGCAGCGAGCGCCTTGAGGCCGTCGGCGTGCTGAGCCGGCGAATCGCGGGTGCCATCCAGCACCCTGCGATGGAGGTTCAGCAGCGCCGCGATGACCTCGGAATAGGCAGTGACCGCTGTGGACGTAACAGCGTTGGGCGAGACACCGTCGACTCTCTGAGTGTTCTGCCGCACAGCGGCAAGTCCGGACAGCCGGTCGAGGGCGGCCCGGTACGCCGCGCTCGCGGCCGGGGCCAGTGCGGCGGCACCGACGTCGGCGGTGCGCAGCATGGTGACAGCCGCGTCGACCCGCTGGGCCTGGGTCTGCGGCGCGGCACGATCCGCCGGGCGACCCGTGGCAAGCATCGCAGCCACCAACTGCCGTTCCGCTTGTAGATCGTGCACGACGAGGGCGACCTGCTGAGCGAACCCGACCTGCCGCGCTACCACGGCGAGGGCGTTGGCCTCCCGCCCCAGATCGGTGACCCGCAGCACGCCGAGTACCCCAGCGAGCACCAAGGGCACCAGCAGCACCGCAGTGAGCTTGGTGCGCAGCCGCCAGTCCCGCAGCCGCCACCGGCCACCACGTCGCCGCAACCCGGCGCCATCATTTCCGACGGTGGCGCCAGCAGAAACGCTACCGAAGCTCAGCGCAGTCATCTGATCACGGAACGTGACACTGCCGGAGCGGCCAGTGGGGGGTCTTGCCCTGCCTTCGTGGGCGGCCACGCTGCGCACTCTCCCAACTCGCCCCCACTCGCGACCTGTACATCACTGCGCTCTCTGGATCAGGCTCGAGCAGCCACCGAGCTGCGCATGGCGTGCTCGACCAGCGCGATGAGGGTGTTCTTGGTCGACTCCCGCTCCCGGGCGTCGCACGGGATGATGGGTATCGCAGAATCGATGGCCAGCGCCTCCCGGACGTCCTCGACGCTGTGGCTGAGCACGCCGTCAAAACAATTCACCCCGACCAGATAAGGCAGGCCGCGATCCTCGAAGAAGTCCACCGCAGCGAAGCAATCAGCCAGCCGACGGGTGTCCACCAGCACGACCGCACCGATGGCGCCCCGCACAAGATCATCCCACATGAACCAGAAACGGTGCTGCCCTGGGGTGCCGAACAGGTAGAGGATCAGCTCTGCGTCAAGGGAGACGCGGCCGAAGTCCATCGCCACCGTGGTCGTCGACTTGTCCGGGGTGGCCGCGAGGTCGTCCACCCCGGTGCTCGCATCAGTGAGCACGGCCTCGGTGGTCAGTGGCGCGATCTCGGACACCGAGCCGACGAGGGTCGTCTTGCCGACGCCGAAGCCACCCGCCACGACGATCTTCGCGGAAATCGTGCTGGGGCCGCCCGTGGGGTCCCGTGGCTGGACCGATGGTGCCCACTGCGTCGATGAAGATAACTGGGCCGATGGGGAGCCAGCCCGATCAGAGGCGACGAAGTCCACTCAACACCCTTTCCATCAAAGCTACCTCCGGCGCGTCGCCCGAGGCGTTCGCTGTGCGGTGCACCACGATCAAGCCGATGCCCGCCATGTCACCCAGCAGGACCCGGGCGACACCCAGCGGCAGGGATAGTAGAGCGGCGACCTCGGCCACCGATCGGGGGTCACGGCACAGCTCGGCCACGGCCCGATGTTCCACACTGGTCAGCGCTGCCACGTCGCGACCATGCGTGCTGGTGGACACTAACGTCTCGATCGCCAGGTGGACCACCGACGAGGTGCGACCACCCGTCCAGGTGTAGGGCCGCGCCGCGGAGACCGGCACATCCGACTCACCCCACTCCTCGACACCCGCAGGTCTTCCGACCGGCCTCGACCACGAACCCGGCTCCGGTGTGGTCGATGACTCCGTGGACCGCGTGCGACGCAACCCCGAGCGCCAGGGACCACTACTGAGGTTGTTCAGGACGTTGGCGAACGACCGCTCATCGCCGCCCCCGCCGGCCGGTGTGCTCATCGCAACCTCACCACCTCCCCGGCTGGTTCTGGAGAACGGTCACGTCGTCTCCTCTTCTCCATCCTGCTGCGCTGGCGACCCGTCGGCCCGCTGGGCGGGGTTGTGCCGGGTCTGGCGGCCTTCACGGATGCCCTGCTGGTAACTAGCGAGCCGGCCACGGATCGACTCCGCGCTACGTACCGGGGAACTCGTGGGCTCTGCGGGCTCGAGCCCGTCCGGGGACGACACCGCACCGGGCACCAGCAGTGCCCGAGGCTGCCTGCGGGGCAACCCCGTGGGGGTCAACTCCGTACTCACCGGCGCGGCCAGCGCCTCTGCCGCCCGCCAGCCGTCATCTGCGGCACCCCAGTCCCCAGCCGGTGCCTCCGCCGGACGCGTGGACGCCGGTGCCGGCGGCGGTGGAACCGGGGAGCGAGACGTGCGGGCATCGCCGGACTCAGACTCGGCCAGCGCTTTGCCTGGTTGTCGGCGCAGCAAGGGGGCGGAGCCGGCCGCAGCGGACGGCGCTATGGGGGTCTCCCGCGTCACTGGGGCTCCCCGAGTCGCCGCAGCCTCACCTGTCACGGCAGCCTTCCAGATCGGCGGCGCGGCTTGCGGCATCGTTCCAGTCTCCCGCGTTGCTTCAGCTTTCCGCGTTGCTTCAGCTTTCCGCGTTGCCTCAGCTTTCCGCGTTGCCTCAGCTTTCCGCCTTGGCTCAGCCTCCTGCGTTGGCTCAGCCTCCTGCGCCGGCGTAGCCGACCCGTTTGCCGGCGGCGAAGTCCAGCGCACCGGGACGGCCTCGTGCTCCTTGAACCACGCAGACGCCACGTCGTCGAAGATGGGAGTGGAGTTCTGCAGCGTCACCCGGTTTCCCGGTCCGCCCGGACCTACCGTGATGGCCCGAGCCGGCCGGAAGAGATCCGCGCCGGAGTCGCCGCTGGGGACCTCCACCGAGATGTCCACCGGAGGGCTGTCCGGCGGACCAGGCGGAGCAGGCGGCGGACCAGGCGGCACCAACCGCTTACCGGCCCGGACCGGCAGCTTCGAGCCGTTCGGCGACGCCTTCGGGGCCAGCGGCCTAGTGCCGTTGACCTTGGTTTCGGGCACACCGTTGGTGTGCGGTACACCGTGGGTTGCGGGCACAGCTGCAGGATCGCTGCCCACCTGGGGAACCGGGCCACCGTTACTGGAGCTGACGGCCGGCGGCGCGGCCTCGCCCGGGGCAGATCCGTTTGCGGCAGCCCCGTTGTGCGCGGCCAGCTCGGCGCCGCTCGACACCTGCGGATCGTCCTCCTCCGGCACCAGCCGAACCAGCCGGAACGGCATGATGACGGCGGCCCAGACACCCACGCCATCGTCGCCGCGACGCAGCCGGACCTCGATGCCATGCCGGACAGCCAGTCTGCCGACGACGAACAACCCCATCCGGCGCGACACCGAAGCGTCCACCACGGGCGGGTTGGCCAGCCGCTCGTTCGCCTCGGTGAGATCCGCCTCGGTCATTCCCACTCCGCGGTCGGCGACCTCGATCGTGACCGAGCTATCCGCACCGACTGTGCTGGAGATGATCACATGGCTGTCTGGGGGCGAGAACTGGGTCGCGTTGTCCAGCAGCTCAGCCAGCAGGTGCACCAGGTCGCTCGCCGCTCGGCCGAGCACCAGCACGACGGGTGACTGCTGCAGCACGATCCGTTGGTACTGCTCCACCTCGGACACCGCTGCGCGGAGCACATCGACCAGCCGAACCGGACGGCCCGACCGGTTGGCAGCATCGGTGCCAGCGAGGACCAGCAGATTCTCGCTGTTGCGTCGCATCCGGGTGGCGAGGTGGTCGAGCTGGAACAGGTTGTCCAGCTGTTTGGGGTCCTGCTCACCGCTTTCCAGCCGGTCGATGAGCTTGAGCTGTCGCTCCACCAGTCCCTGGGTGCGGCGCGACAGGTTGACGAAGATGTCGTTGACGTTAGCGCGTAGCTGGGCCTGCTCGCCGGCCAGCCGCACCGCTTGGCTGTGCACCTCGTCGAACGCCCTGGCGACCTGGCCAATCTCCTCGCGGGTACTGACCGGCACCGGGACAACCACACGTTCGGGCATGTCGCCGTCACGGATCCGGGCCATCGCCTCGGGTAGCCGGTCGGCGACGTCGAGCGCCGTGCGCTTGAGCACACCTAGTGGCCGCAACAGCGCCCGGGTGATGAAGATGCCGATCAACACACCCAGCGCCAGCGCGAAGAACAGGATGACCGAATTCAGTCCCGCCGACGAGCGCACCTGGTCGCGCAGCTCAAGCGCGGTCCGATCGATCCGCTGCCGCAGCTCCTTCTCGACCGTGGCGATAGTGCCGAGCACCACCGCGTTGCGGCTGTTCCACTCCTCCGGTGAGGTATTCAGCGGCTCGCCGGCGACCCCGCGGTTGAGGACCAGCTGCAGCAGCCGCTGCCGGGACTGTTCGGCGTCCCCACCGACCTCGGCAGCGCCAGCGCGATCAGCCGGCGCTAGAGCGCCTCGAAGGACGTCCTGCTCGACACCCAGCCGCACGGCCGCAGTCCGCACATCCTCGATCTGACCAGGGGTGAGGCGGTTGGCGTAGAGGGCCGCGGAGACGATCGCGCGCTGGCGGCTGATCTGCTCGCGACCAACGAGTAGTGCGTGCTCGGCGGCTGCGGCGTCGGTGACGGCGACGTCGTCGAGCTGACGGGTCAGCACAGCATCCAGTTCGATCAACGGGTCGATCGTGGCGCTGTATTCGGTGACCACCACCTCGACCGGCCCGAAACCGGTGATCACGCTCGCCCGCAGTGGTCCCAGCGCGCCGAGCCGGGCCAGCGCGGCGGGGTAACCGGTGGCTGCCAGGCCGATGACCTTGTCGCCGGCTGCGGAAACCGCCTGTGACGTGCTGTCGACGGCGCCGAACTGTTGGGTCAGCGGCTGCGGGTCCCCGGCCCGACCTTTGGCGACGAACGCCGTGGCCAGGTCCCGTTCCCGCTGCACAGCACCGATCAGATCGGACAGTTGCTGCTGCACGCGGGTGATCTCGGAGATCCGGGCGTAGCCGGGTGCGGCTTCGGCTTGGTCCACGATCCGCAGCACACCCGCGACGAGGGCGACGATGGATGGCACCAGCAGGACGGCGGTCAGCTTGACCACCACCGGCCAGTTACGCCAATGCCACCGGGATCGGTGGGTCGCTGGGGCAGTCGTCGTCTCCACCGGGCGGAGGACGTCGACGGTCATGACGCCGCCTCGGCCAGAGCCGGGAGTCTCGAGCTACTCGCTGGCACAGTGGGGCCCCTCCCCAGGGTTTTGACGATCGCCGGTAGACGCTTCCGGCTCGCGCCACAGGTCTACGCGGTCGTGGGCCGTCCGCATCGCACGGACGGGGCACCTCTGGCACCGAGCCGGATACGCCCGATCTAGGGATACGGACGATACGACGGCCTGGGCAGGGCCTTCTCGCGGGTCTCGTAGACAGTCCTCTCTGATGGCCAAGGGCGCCAGTGTCCTGAGCGCACAACACCCGGTCGGCTGAGACCAATCAACCAGGATGGCCGTACGCCACTGCCCTGAGTGATCGCCGAAGCGCCGGTAGGGCAGCTCACTGGCGGAGTCATCGACCGGGCCTCGGCCCTGCGTCGCCGCGCCTGCGACACTGATTCGCACTCGAACCGAATTACGGTGCTCGTCACGCATGGAGAAACCGGAGGAACTGGTTGAGCCCATCGCCTGAGGCCGGACCGCTCATCGTCCAGTCCGACAAGACCCTACTCTTGGAAGTCGATCATCCGGCGGCCGGTGAGGCGCGTGCCATGATCGCGCCCTTCGCCGAGCTCGAGCGCGCGCCCGAGCATGTGCACACCTACCGGGTCACCCCGCTGGCGCTGTGGAACGCACGAGCCGCGGGGCACGACGCCGAACAGGTCGTCGATGCGCTGGTGCGCTTTTCCCGGTACGCGGTGCCGCAGCCGCTGCTGGTCGACGTCGTGGACACGATGGGTCGCTACGGCAGGCTGCAGCTGGTGCACCATCCGACCCACGGGCTGGTGCTGGTTTCGCTGGACCGCGCTGTGCTCGAGGAAGTGCTCCGGCACCGCAAGATCGTCCCGCTGCTGGGCGCCCGGGTGGACGCCGACACCGTCGTGGTGCACCCCTCCGAGCGCGGCCGGCTCAAGCAGGCGCTGCTCAAGATCGGCTGGCCGGCGGAGGACCTCGCCGGCTACGTCGACGGCGCCGCGCACCCGATCGAGCTCGACCAGTCGAGCTGGCACCTGCGCGACTACCAGCAGGAGGCGGTCGAGGGCTTCTGGGCCGGCGGCTCGGGCGTCGTCGTCCTGCCCTGTGGAGCCGGCAAGACGCTGGTCGGCGCGGCGGCCATGGCCGAGGCGAAGGCGACCACGCTGATCCTGGTCACCAACACCGTGGCCGGTCGGCAGTGGAAGCGGGAGCTGATCGCTCGCACGTCGCTGACCGAGGAGGAGATCGGCGAGTACTCCGGCGAGCGCAAGA
>DATEMN010000065.1:0-8711 GCA_035275565.1 Pseudonocardiaceae bacterium
AGCCCCTCCCGGCGCAGCAGCACACCCTTCTCACCATCAGCAGCCGCGTCGTAAGCGGCCAGGATCTCCAGTTTGTACTGCGCGGTGAACGTCCGCCGCCGGGCCCGCTCAGGGACCTCCGGGTCGGGACGTTGCCTTCCAGCGCCAGACACCCGCCCAGGATCTTCGATCCCAGGCGCCCGGTCGAGTGTGGTCACTGCACTTGTCATGTCGGGGAGTCTCCATCCCCGCCCTCGGGTCACTAATTATCAGGGGGCGGGTGCCTCAGCCCAGGTTGACAGAGAGGGTGGCCTCGGCGGCTAGTTCTTCTCGTTGCGCTTCTTGAGCGGTGAACATGAGTTGGCGGACCAGGTTCACCGACACAGCAAGCGGACACTGTTGCGCGACCTTGGTAATTAACACTCGGTAAGTCGGGTCGTCTGCGTTGCGGGCCACTGCCGCAGCGAGCCTAGCGGTTGCCTCAAGCCAATTGGTAACAGTGATGGCACGTGTGGCAACTCTAACGCACACTGTGCCGTCTCGATCAGACGTGCGCACAGGTCAGCGTCGTAAGGACGGCGCTGGGATCTGGCCCAAGGCCGCGCGGTGTCGAGGAGTTCTCGATGTTCACGCAGCCGACGTTGCTGATCGGTCTCTACAGGTTCGGGATCAGGAGGCGGCGGTTCTGGTGGTTCGACGGCTTCCTCTTGGCGCCATGCCGCGCTTAGCGCCGCCGAAGCGTGTTGTAGCTCGGTCAGCGTGTCTGAGAGCACCTCGTCGTCCTCAGTGGGAGGGTTGCCCGGCCACCGGCCAGCAGCGGTAACCACCACCTCCGTAGCCCTCTGTACCCACTGGCACCACCGGATAAGCCCCTCGTCCGCAGCACGCACAGAATGCAGTTCAGCGATGACAGTGGCAGCAATAGGTTCCAAAGCGGCCACAGCCTCAGCGAGGGCAGCAGAGAGCTGAGCCTCGCGGGCGCGTGTTTCTATCATCGGTGGCTCGACGGTAAGGCGGTTGCCGTCCAAATCATAGGCAGGCATAGACCACGCTATCTGCTTCCGCCATGCACGCCACGCCGTCGCGACTTCACTAGGCGCGCGTCGTTGCTGACGGCAGGTCTCAATCAGCAAACCCACCGCGCGGGCAGCGGCCAACACAGCTGCCGCACCCACCGTGGGCCGGAAGCTACGAGAATGACCGGTGTTTTCGACCTGCAATGTGCCCAGGGTTCTCATCACAGCGGCAACTAGCCGCGCTCCGCCCTGTTCCCACCCCTGATCGAAGAGGTCCACTCGCTGTATGGAATCGAGCGACCGCCCGGCTCCCAGATCGTATTGCGGCAAGGTGCATTCAGAGAAACGCAGGGGAATTAGCCAGGATCGTCCTGGGGTTCGCTGGCACATTTGCTCGACAGCAAGGATAAATTCTTCGTTCTGATAGGATTTTTCACGCCGCTGGCTGTGCTTAGAGAAGCAGGCGATAAAGGCGAGACTACCATTGGTAATAGCGTTTTTGATCTCAGTTTTCCAGTCCTGGCCAGGCCAGAGATTTTCTGTGTCACGCCACACTCGTATCCCTGCTGCTTCGAGCATGCCTTGTAGCCGATCGACATCGGCTGCGTCCTCGCGAACGTACGAGATGAAGGCATGACCGGCTGGGCGCTCCACCTGCTCCAAAGTCATGGCGGAAGCCTACGATCACACGACTGCGAGTATCCTGCGGGCCGACTTGCGATGATGCCTGCTCCTTAGTGCCACTGCCAGAATCCAACGACGAACGCCCCGCCCAGAACTCCGCCCCAACAGCAGCCCGTAAGGCGTCAGGATGAACCGCCCTCTACGCCAGCTGCCATACACCCCGCTGCTCGGTTCTAGCGGAGGCGCGGCAGCGCTCACGGCGCACGCCGTGCTGGTGCAGCAGCCGCTTGATGCTGCGCAGGCTGACACCGAACTTCTCAGCCACCTGCTTAGCTGCGGCGCCTGACCTATACAAATCGATCATCATCTGAAGATCTTCGAGGGAGAAACGATCACGCAGACGCCGCGAGCGAATCACACGCGCAGGAGCGACTTCCGCACCTGCGCCGCCATCTTGACCGCCATCCGACACGATCGCAGCCACCTTGCGAAGCTGTTGCAGCAGGTCAGGACGGTTCGAATAACGTCCCGCCACCCCGACACCAGAAATAGCAGGTCAGGGGCCAGCTCCGGTGTGCGTCGCGCTGGCCCCTGACTTACCGAGTGCCTAACTGCGTGACTATGGTTCCGGACCGGCGGTACGAAACCGGGGTCCATTGCCTACTGGGCTTAGGGCTGGGGGTTGTGGTGGCCCGTGTCTTCATCAGTTATGCCAGCGCGGACCGGGCGGTGGCTGATGAGGTGGCGGGGTGGTTGAGGGCGGCCGGTCATGTGCCGTTCCTCGATCATGACTCTCGGGACGGGATCAGTCTCGGGGAGGACTGGAAGCGGCGGCTGTACCGCGAGTTGCGCCAGGTCGATGCGGTGATCGGTGTGGTGACGAGGTCTTTTGTGGCCTCGGAATGGTGTTTCGCTGAGGTGGGGATCGCGGATGCGCGGGGCTGTCGGCTCATCCCGGTGCGGGCGGAAGTGGAGGTAGTCCACCCGCTGATGCGGGAACTGCACTATGTCGACTACCACGCCGATCCGCAGCAGGCCCAGGAACGGGTGCTCCGGGCGGTGCGGCTGGTGGAGGGTAACGGTGCCTGGCGGGAGGGGGAGAACCCCTTCCCAGGATTGGAGCCGTTCACCGCGGCGCGCAGCGAGGTATTTTTCGGCCGCGCGGCGGATGCGCGCAGGGTGGGCAACCAACTGCGGGTGATGGACAGCGCGGGCTGTGCTGGGGGGCTGTTGGCCGTGGTCGGGCCTTCCGGTTGCGGGAAGTCGTCGTTGCTCAACGCAGCACTCGCGCCGCTGCTGGATGGTGATCCGACGTGGCTGAGGGTGCCGACGCTGGTGCCAGGCACTGATCCGCTACCAGAACTGGCACGGGTACTAGCTGTCACCGCGGTCCATCAGGGGTTGGCCTGGTCAGCCAGCGACGTGCGTACTCGGCTGGAAACCGGTGCGGATGGGTTGCGGCGGCTGGCCGATGACCTCCTGGTGGCCAGTCTTGGCTCTCCTCAGCGGCGGCTGCTGGTAATGGTTGATCAGGCCGAGGAACTGTTTACCCGAATGACCCCAGGTACCCGGGAGCAGTTCACGCAACTGTTGAGCGCTGCCCTGAGTGGTCCGGTGCAGGTGGTGCTCGTGTTGCGCTCGGAGTTCCTTGATGACCTCCGGACGCTTCCCGCGCTGGCGGGCTGGCCGATCGAGGCTTCTATTGTGGCCCCGCTGGACCAGGAAATGCTACGCGAGGTCATCGAACGACCAGCCAGGTTAGCCAGGCTGAGTTTGGATGAGGGACTGGTGGCTGCGCTGGTCGCCGATACCGGTGGCGGTGAGGCCCTGCCGCTGCTCGCCTTCATCCTGCGCCAGCTGGCCGAAGACCTGCCTCCGGGTGCCACACTGAGCTTGTCTCGCTACCGGGAGCTCAGTGGTGTGCACGGGGCGCTGAGTCGGCATGCTGACGCCGCACTCACAGAAGCCCTCCAGGTCCGCGGCTTAGCCGAATCCGAGGTGCTGACCGGACTCACTGGCCTGGTCACCGTGGACGACACCGGCAGACGCGCCCGGCGGCGGATCCCGCTCCCCAGCCTTGCTGACCCACTCCGCAACGCACTGCAGGTCTTCGTAGAGCGACGCTTACTACTCAGCGACACCGACGGGGGCCACGCTTGGCTGACTCTGACGCACGAGGCGCTGCTCACCGAGTGGGGCCCCCTCAAGAACGCCACCGACGAGATCATCACAGCCCTGCGTGCCGCGCGGATAGTCGAGCAGGCAGCTGCCGAGTGGGCCAGCGCGGATCGGGCCGACCACTACCTCTGGGACGACCAACGGCTCACCGCCACCCTGCTCGCGTTAGGGATACCCCATAGCGGCAATAGCCCTCGTCTTGCTGTGTCCGGTTCAGCCGCGCTCGATGAGACAGCTTGGGCGTTCCTCCACGCCACCGCCTGGCGCATCAGCACGGCGAGAGAACGCCAACGGCGCCGCCGCGTAGCCCTCATCGCTGTCCTGGTGATGCTGCTGCTCTTGGCGACTACCACATCGATCTTCGCGCTCTACCAACGCAACGTTGCGCAGACACAACGCGACACCGTCATCCTCAACCAGATCCTCACCCACGCTGACGAGCTACGCAGCGCTGACTCTGCTCTCGCCGCTCAACTCACCCTCACGGGCTACCGCCTGCGACCGACTCCAGAGTTCCACACCGCCCTGCTAAACACAGGGAACGCCACCCTGTCCACTACCTTGACCGGCCACACCGGCACCGTCTACTCGGTGGTGTTCAGTCCGGACGGACACACCCTGGCCACCGGCAGCGACGATGGCACGGTGCGATTGTGGAACGTGAGCGACCCAGCCCACCCCACACCCCTAGGCCAGCCCCTAACCGGCCACACCAACGGCGTCTTATCGGTGGCGTTCAGTCCGGACGGACACACCCTGGCCACCGGCAGCATCGATAGCACGGTGCGATTGTGGAACCTCGACCTTGCTATCCAGCGGATCTGCACCCTCACCACGAACGCCCTGACCCCCGCGAAGTGGAGCCAGTACGTTTCACCGGACCTGCCCTATCGCCCGCCCTGCCCATGATGCGCCACACCAACCCGCCCCGCCAAGCCGTTCCTCTCTATGCCCATTCGGTGTCGTGCGAGGCGTCTTCACCACCGCCCGCCGTCCCGAACGTGCACAGAATGCCACGATTTCGTCATGGCCAGCCTTGCGCACATTACGTGGTACCGCTCGGGCTTTCGACATCACTATGGTCTCGCAGCTGGGTTGTTGAATATTCAGTCCATCGCTGTCGCTCCTTTTTGGAGTACTGGTCTGATCTGCTTGCGGTAGACCAGCTCGGTCACGGCTGTGCTGCTGTGGCCACCAGGCGTGAGATCTCTTCCAACGGCACGCCGTTGTCTGAGAGCAAGGAAACGAAGCTGTGACGCAGCTCCCGCGGAGTCCACTCCGCGGGGTCCAGCCCGGGCGCGCCACGGATGGCCCGCCGGAACTCACGACGGACGTGGGAAGGATCGAGCGGGGTGCCTACTTTGGAGGCGAACACCAGGCTGTGCTCCTGCCAACGTGCCCCGGCCGCGATCCGGTCCTGATCCTGCTGTAGTCACTGCTCCCCCAGCGCATCGACACATCGTCTCGGCAGGGCAAGGGTTCGCCGTGACTTGCGCGTCTTGGTGTCGGCTCCCGCCCTTACTCCCCGACCGGCTTGGGCGCCGGCTTGGTCTTGCCCGGAAGGTCATCACTAGACGGTGGCATCGAGGAATTCCGCTATTCCGGCTCACCATCCGTTCCAGCTGCGCAACCCGCTCCACCAGCCGGGCATTCGCAGCAGCCAGTTCCTCAATCGCCCTGGCCTGCTCCGCGATCACCGCATCCCGCCCCGCACACGACCCACACCCCGGTGCCCCTGGCGGTGAACCACTCACCCAGCCATGATCACCATAGCCCCGACCGAGATCAACACGACACGCCCCGCGAACAGCACATCACACCGAACCAGACAACCTCACCGACCAAGCTTCAACCAGCCACTCAGCAGACCACGTGAATGTTTACCCGGGGCGACCACTTCGTCGGCCAGGTTGTGCCGCAAGCCGAGCAGCACCGCCACCACCGCGTCGAACAGTGGCAGCACTGGAGGGTGGCCGATGAGTGGTGTTCCCAGTCACCGACCACCCCCTGCCGTACCCGAGCCACCAACTCGGCGAGTTGTTGCGCGTCCAGTCCTGTCATACGCTCGCATTGTGCCCGTCAACATGGGCGAGGATGCCGCAGTGGCGCACGGCTACTTTGGTCAACGTCTCGGCGATGCTGAAGGTGTGGATCGACAAACTGCTCATGCTGCGTACCCAGCGCCGCGACCTCGATCCCGGCGCGCGTCGTCATCGTGACCGCCAGTGGCGGCTACGCCCCGGTACCCTATGGCGCCCCTCAACTTCCAGGAGCCTTACCTGTGTGGCGTGCTCGGCTTCATTCATTAATACTGACTGACCATGGCGGGTACGGATCCCGCTCTCGCGCAATACGCGCCGCACGCCGAAACGTCCCGGCAGCAGGCCCTCACCGACATCCAAGCCCACGCCAACACGCACCCGTGAAGGAAGGCACAGCAATGGAACTCCTCCAAAGAAAATACGCCCGTTACTTCAGCGACCTCGACTCCAACAACAACGGCGTTCTGCAAGAGGAAGACCTGACCGGTACAGCCACCCGGTTCTGCGCCCGGCTCGGCTACAGCGAGGATTCGCAGCAGGCCAAAGATCTTCAGGATTCCTGCCTCGCCCTGTGGCACAACGTCATCGGCCCAATGGACGGCGACGGAGACGGCAAAGTCGCACCCGAGGAAATGGCCGCAGCCTTTCTCGGGCAGCTCTCCCTGGACCCGGACGGATTCGAGGCCAACATTCGCGGCATCGCCACCCAGTTCTTCACCATGTGCGACCGAGACGGCGACGGCTGGATCAGCCAGGACGAGTGGGTGGCATTGTTCTTTTCCGCCGCCCAAGTCCCCGAACAAGAATGCCGTCGGGCCTTCGCCGCCGTCGACTCCGACAGCAGCGGTAAAATCACAGTGGAGGAATTTCAGCAGGCCAGCAAGGAGTTCTTCAGCGGCACCGATCCAGACGCACCCGGCAACCTGCTCTTCGGCAGCTACTAACCCACAACGACGCCGGAAACACGATAATTCGGTCAAGTCTCGGTTCTTGGTCCACCGAGATTACCTCCATACATCTGAGCCAAGAATGTCCTATTCCTCCTGTATGAGACCGAAGGCAAGGTCGTCAAGGACCGGGTGCATCTTGACTCTTGCCTCACCTCTACCTGCCGAGGGTGGGGGCCATCTGGTCGACTGTGAGCCGGTTCGGCTCGTGGCCCCGAACTCTGGACGAGTACCGGGGCCTTGCCACAAGCCCGCAGGGCGTCCGGCGCAGTCGTGGACGGTGGGTATGCCCAGGTCCAGGGGCAGTCGAGCCGGATAATAATGATCGGGTAGCGGCAGTGTGCCGGGGGTGAGAACGCAACGGAGCTCCGCCGATACCTGTTCGGCGTGGCAAGGAGTGTCGATCGACCAAGATCCGCACTTCCCCAAGAGCTCCGATGCCTGCTCAGGCTGTCACTTTCGCCGTGATCCGCACCTCGACCCATCCAGGCCACTCTTCATCAACCCCAGGACGGCCACGGCGCGCACGAAATCCACGGTGCCAATCATGCATGGTTCGGATCACGGGCGTCGACCAAAAGGTAGCGACAATAACGGTCAGCGATGGCGTAATGTAGTGGAGATACAACCACACCACCTCAACACCGTCCGGTAATCTCGGGTCGCAGCATCCCTCGCCCACGATGAAGTCACCAGGACGACGAACCACGCCGAGGTCCTCCCAACCGCCCCACCCGCCGCGTCTACTGTTAGCAAGAGCAGTCAGCCACTCATGTTTTCGGTTGTGATTCATTGGCAGTTTATTCAGCGCCCTGTAGAGCATCGAGACCGTTGAGGGGGTATATGCCTCCGCGAGGACTAACCCGCCTAAGTGACTGCCTCAGTTGAGGGCAGCCGTGTGATGTCATTGTCCCGACGATCCCACTCCTTAAACACCGCGTGTTCTTTAGCCATCTGGCGCTTGAGCTTCCGAATGGTCCTCCACTGGTGCCACCTGCGGCGCTTCGTTGGAACATTCTCCGACACGATCTCAGCGTCGATGCTCTTCTCAGCCACAGGCACAGGCTATGCTCACCCTAAGCTCGTAGAGCTAGCAGTCTGCGATCCGCAGCGAGCGACACACCTCAGATACCCGCTCAGCGCACCCAGCAGCCACCTACATCAAGCCCGCCACGCAGGACACACCTACTGCCCAAGTCACATGTGCGATGAACCGTGTTCACGGTGTATGCCGTGTTGGTGCAGCAGCCGCTTGACGCTGCGCAGGCTGACACCGAACTTCTCGGCTACCTGCCTGGCTGTGGCGCCTGACCTGTAGAGTTCGATCATCGTCTGGAGATCCTCGGGGGAGAAGCGATCACGCAGACGCCGCGAGCGGATCATACTCTCCGAGGCGGCCTCCGCCCCCTTACCGTCAGTTTGTGATCGTGTAGATGGGGTGGGTCTACAGCGGTAGATGGACGCTATGGCCCGACTAATTCAGTGATCAAAAACTTTGGCGCATTAGCATGAGTGGAGATACAGATCAGCTGGTCGATTTCGCTGATGGCGAGTTCGGTGATCATGTTTTGGATGACTTGAACGTGTTGAGGGTCAGGCGCACCGAAAAGAATTCAGGGTGGCACCACGCCAGGTCCGACGTCACCGTGAATTAGGAAATCAAGTCATGATCGGCATTTACGGTGCTTGGGCTCAAACGGTCGTAGCGACAGGCAATTGTTATAGCAGATCTTGATCCTGCTACGATACCGTTTTTCCGGGGGCAACCTACTGGGGGATGATTTGCGAGTGGGGCTGAAGCCGTTGTACGCCCAGGAACGGGAGACGATCTCCCGGGAACTGGGCCAGGGACATTCGGCACGTTGCATCGCGAAACTGCTCGGTCGGCACCATAGCACAATCGCCCGCGAGATCAATCGCAATGG
>DATEMN010000066.1:0-4806 GCA_035275565.1 Pseudonocardiaceae bacterium
TCGACCAGATCACGAGCGCCAGGATGCCGGGCAGGAAGCCGCAGCCGAAGACGCTGTCCTCGCCCGCGCCCGCGATGACCCTCAAGAACGTGATGAGGAAAGCGACCACGCCGACCAGGGCCACCATGCCGGTCCATCGCGGGAAGACACCGCTTCGCAGGGTTAACAGCCGGCGGCACCCAGCAGCGCGGCACCCATCGCGGCGACCAGTACGGGCCGGCCGAGGCAGTTGTCACCGCTCTACTCACCACCGGATCCGCGTCGGCACCTTCACTGTCGCAGGTGACACCACATGCCGTCGGCTGCCGATGGCCGCCGTGTGCTTGGACGCGGGTTCGGTGACGGTGTTTCCCCACACGATTGGTGCGAGCGGGCGCTCGGCGGCGGCGATGCGGCGATGATGTCTCTGAGTTGCTGGAACCACATCCGGGCCGCTGCACCCGGCCCACGTGATCACGGGCTGGGGTGGATTGGGCACGCGAACCCGAACATGTGACGCATGGTCGAACGCGCGGCCAGCATCGGCCGGACAATACAGCGGCTTCGGGCACGGCGCTGCCGCCTTCGGCTCCGCGCCGCCCCGGCCGCGCAGACGCGAAGCTCAGCCGGCACGCCGAAACCCCGGCCAGCATCCCCGAGCCGCACCTTCGGGGGCGCTGGGTGGCGCCGGTGTAAGACGTCAAACTTCACCCGTCACGGGCCGGCGCGGGCAAGTTGGCCGGTCGTGGTTCGAGCAACCGGTGCAACACCTCAGGTGACGCGGCCAACACGGCCACCTGATCGCAGGGATGTCCAGGTCCGGTGCCCTGAATCGAGACCGCCTCCAGCGGCTGGCCTGAGTCGATCAACCGAGACAGTAGCCGAGCCTTCTGATTGTTGACGTAGGCAGCCAGATACCGGCCCGTACCGTCATAGACGGCAACCGCATCGGGGTCGAACTCGTTGGCCGGCTCTCGCAGGAGGTGGACCCGGGCGCCCGGATGAAAGTCGCCGGCGGTACATCCCAGCCGGTGAAATGCCGCTCCACGGAGCTGCGAAACGTGGACCCCGGCCAACGGCAGTCGGCTGTCTCGGGGATCGACCAGCCGGCCGGTCGTGTCCTCACACAGTTGCAGCGCCACCTCACCGCGACCACCGCGGCAAGGGATGAGATGCAGCGCAGGCACGCCGTCAGGTCCCAAGAAGTAGCCGCTGTCGCCATCCTGCGGCGCGTACCAGCCGAGGTCCGACCCAACAAACGGCAGGTCGGCCATGTCGAACTCACCGTCGCCCCGCTGATCAAGACCGCCCTCGGCGCGGATTTCCGGAACGTCAGGCTCGGCCGGCCGACGCCCGCGAAAGCGGTCGATGCGCCCCATGATCTCAGCCCCGCACCATCAACATGACGGCCGCTCCCTCAGGTCGCGGCATCCAACCAGCTTGCCGTCGCCGCCGGGAGTCCCTGCGTGCGGTCATGAGTTCTCCTGTCGATCTGCGAAGGCACGGCGATGCGACGGACGGTGTCAGCAGCAGCGAGTGCTGGGATGCCGCCACCTGGAAGAGCGACGAACGCCGCGCACACGTTACGGCCGGGCGGACGGTCGCGGGACGCGAGAGGCCTCGTTCCGCTGGTGGGGGATCGCCGCCGCGGCAGCGAACCTCGGCATGACGGCATACGTGGTGTGGGTTCTGATCATGAACGGCGTACATCAAAAGATCTTTGATCCTCGTCTGGCCCACGTCACCGCCCATCAACCAGCCACGTCCATGCCAGCCGCCGAATGATCCACGACGAATTAACGATCAGGACCACTTGGACACCGGGAAGGTTGCTCGACGAACTGGCGGGCATGTCTGTCACGTGACATCTTCAACGCAGCAGCTTGCGCCTGCTCTAGACGTAGACGGCCGCCTCACCGAGATCGAGCGCAGGGTGAACCTGCTGCTCAACGTCACGCCGGTCAATGCAGCAGAGGCATGGGCGGACTTCGAACGGAGTGACTTCGGGACGGCCCCCACGCTCCGGCTTAGACCGCTGGAATTCGACCCGGACCTGGTGCGACGGGACCTCTACAACCTCGAGATCGAGACCGTCACGGACCCTGCGTTGCACACACTCTTCCGGACGAAACGGGACGAGATAGCAAGACAGATTACAGTCTTGGAGGACCGCGACACGTCACGGTTCGTGTACGGGTCACTGCAGCTCTACGGAGGGATCACCCAGCCCCTCGCGTCCGCCGCGGAGGAGTTGCTGGAGACCATCCCAGCCCAAGCTCCCAACATCCGCAGCGTCACGGCTGGGGCGTTCGCGGAAGCGGCTCGTGCGGAGTTCGAGCGATACCGCGCCGTGCATCCGGATTTCCCGGCGCATTTCGAGGTGCGCGACGACATCTCTGAACTGATGGTGTCGTTCGGCCGGCTTCTTATCCCCGAAGCCGCTGCTTTCCGGGCGGACCGCATCGAGCCTCTGCTGCATCACGAGGTCGGCACCCATGTCGTCACCTACCAGAACGGCGCCAGGCAACCTCTGACGCTGCTGACGATCGGTCTGCCTGGCTACGACGAGACCCAGGAAGGCCTTGCGGTGCTCGCCGAGTACTTGACCGGCGGATTGGACCCGCGGCGTCTGCGGGTGCTCGCGGCGAGGGTTGTCGCCGTCGGCAAGATGCTCGACGGCGCCGAGTTCCTGGAGATCGTCGAATCGTTGCGGGCGGAACATCGGATACCGACGAGAACTGCTTGGTCCATCGCCATCCGGGTCGTCGTCGGGGGCGGTTCCGTGAGGGACGCGATCTACCTGCGTGGGATCGCGCGCCTTCTCGACGCCCTCGCCGAGGGCAGCAGCCTCGACCCGCTCTTCGTCGGCAAGCTGGCGTTGGACCACATTCCCTTGATTCAGGATCTACTCGACCGCGAGGTGCTCCAAGCACCATGGATCCGGCCACGCTGGCTGGACGTGCCCGGCGCTCAGGAACGCCTGGACAGGCTGCGCGCGGGCGCGTCGGTCACGGACCTGTACGAAGGAGAGGTGTCGGCGTGAGGCTTGCATTTTTCGTCAAGGACGTCGCTACCGAGATAGACGAGTACGCGACGACGCGGCTGGCGAGGGCCGCGGCCCAGCGCGGGCATGAGGTTTCGTACGTCGGGGTGGAAGGTGTCGAGCTCGGGGAGAGCGATGGGCAGCTCGTGGCCCGGGCTCATGCCGCGGAATTCGAGAAGGGCGACACGCTCGAAAGCTTCATGGAGCGCATCAAGGAGCGCGACGCCGAACGCATCGTCATGGACGACCTCGATGCCCTATTCCTGCGCTATGAGTCGGTCGACGATCTGCAGCAGCGGCCGTGGGCAAGTCAGCTGGGCGTGGTCTTCGGCCAGATGCTCGAGGCTCGAGGGGTAACGGTGGTCAACGACCCGAAGTCACTTATCCGCGCAACGAGCAAGCTCTATCTGGAGGAGTTCCCCGCGAAGATCCGACCGCGATCGCTCGTGACGCGTGACCCCGAAGCGATCGAGCGGTTCGTCGGTAAGGTCGGCCGTTCCGTTGTCAAGCCTCTGTACGGAGGCAGAGGTCGGAACGTGTTCATGATCGAGGACGAGACAGAAGCGAACCTCGCGCAGATGACGGAGGCGGTACTGCAGGACGGCTACGCGATCGTTCAAGAGTTCGTCGACGGCGGTGATGACGGCGATGCCCGGATCTTCCTGCTCGAGGGAAAGATCCTCGAGCGCGACGGGAAGCCGGCCGCCTTCCGCCGCGTGCCCACGGGTAACGACCTGCGGGCCAACATCAGCGTGGGCGGTCGCTCGGTTCCGTTCGAGATCGGTGACGTAGAACGAGACATCGTCGACGCGATGAGCGAGAAGCTCGTGGCCGACGGCATGTTCTTCGTCGGCATCGATGTCATCGGCGACAAGGTGGTGGAGATCAATGAGAGCACGGGCGGGATGCAGAGCGTCGAATGGCTCTACGAGATCGACGTCTGCCCAACCGTCATCGAAGCCCTGGAGCGCCGCACTGGCTCAAAGCCCTGAGCCGCAGTGGTATCCGTAAGCGGTCGTCACCAAGGGAGCGGCCTGCGTTCGATGTTTTGCGCCCATTGTGATCGCCTCCAGGGTGAAGATGATCGACTGGTAGGGCAGTACACACGCTCCCTGCCCCAACTCTCGCTTATCACCGGGGCTACTCCTACCCACCGTCAACGGGCAGGTCAGCGGCTATCAGCAGCTTCCGGGACTGTGGATCTAACGGCACCTCTCTTTGTCAAGGCGTCGGCAGCAGAGAGGTCTCCAACTTGTTGGATCCACAGTCCCACTATCGTGCGCTAGCCCGAATGGTGGTCAAACCATCAGCTGGCGCATCACTCGAGTCCGACCCGAAATGCGGCGTGCGAGCGTTCCAGGGGCCGTCCCCGGAGGTGTGGCGGTCGGCGGTAGGACTCGGGTATGACTGGTGCGTGACCAGTGTGCGGTTCGGGCTCAAGCTCAGTCAGAACGCAACCATCGACCAGTTGCGCAGCCTGTGGCGGCTGGCCGACGAGGCGGGTTTCGACAGTTGCTGGGTGATGGACCACTTCGCCACGCTGGGCGGCCGCGACGACGGCCCGATCTTCGAGGCGTGGACGATGCTGGCTGCGATGGCTCAAATGACGACGCGGGTGAGGATCGGGTGCGCCGTGGTGGGCAACACCTACCGGCATCCCGCGGTGCTGGCGAAGATGGCCGTCACGGTCGATCACCTGTCCGGTGGGCGGCTGGAGTTCGGCATCGGCGCCGGGTGGGCGCAGAACGAGCACACCATGCTCGGGCTGGAATTCGGCACCCGCA
>DATEMN010000067.1:0-5354 GCA_035275565.1 Pseudonocardiaceae bacterium
TTGACGAGCGCAGACCGAGTCACCTTCACCGGGTCAACGATTCCCGCGGCAACCAGGTCGCAGTAGGTCTCGGCTTCGGCGTCGAAACCGTGGCCCCACTCCATGTCCCGCACCTTGGCAACCACCACGGAACCCTCGAAGCCCGCGTTGTTGGCGATCCAAGCCAATGGTGCGGCACTGGCAGCCCACACGATGGCGACACCGGTGGCCTCGTCACCGTGCAGGCCGAGATCGCCGACCAAGTTGGCGGCATGCACCAGCGCCACGCCACCACCAGGAACGATGCCCTCCTCAGCGGCCGCCCTGGTGGCCGCCACGGCATCCTCGATCCTGGCCTTGCGCTCCTTGAGCTCGGTCTCGGTGGCCGCCCCGACCTTGATCACAGCCACTCCGCCGACAAGCTTGGCAAGCCGCTCCTGGAGCTTCTCACGGTCCCAGTCCGAATCGGTGTCGTCGATCTCACGCCGAAGCTGCGCGGCCCGAGCCTCGACATCCGTCTGGTCGCCGGCGCCGTCAACGATGGTGGTGTCATCCTTGGTCACCACGACCCGCCGGGCCCGACCGAGCACCTCGAGCCCGACCTCGGACAGTGCCAGGCCGACCTCCGGGTCAACGACCTGGGCACCGGTCACGACGGCCAAGTCGTCCATGAATGCCTTACGGCGATCGCCGAAGAACGGGGCCTTCACCGCCACCACCGACAAGGTCTTGCGGATCGCGTTGACCACCAGGGTGGACAGCGCCTCACCCTCGATATCGTCGGCCACGATGAGCAGCGGCTTGCCGGCCTGGCTGACCCTCTCCAGCAGCGGCAGCAAGTCCTGGATCGAAGAGATCTTGTCGCGGTGCAGCAGGATACCGGCGTCGGCCAGCACCGTCTCCATCCGCTCGGAGTCGTTGACGAAGTAGGGCGAGATATAGCCCTTATCGAAGGCGACGCCCTCGGTGATCTCCAGTTCGGTGGCCATCGTGGAGGACTCCTCCACGGTAATGACGCCGTTCTCGCCGACCTTGGCCATCGCCTCGCCGACCAACGCACCGATCTTGGGGTCACGCGAGGACACCGTGGCGACCTGGGCGATCGCCTGCTGGCCCTGGACCGGAGTCGCCTTAGATTTCATCATCGCGGCGATAGCCTCGGCGGCCGCAGCGATGCCGTGCCCCAGCGCAGTGGGATTGGCACCGGCGGCCACATTGCGCAGTCCGAGACGGACCATGGCCTGCGCCAGCACAGTGGCGGTAGTGGTGCCGTCACCAGCCACATCGTTGGTCTTCGTCGCCACGCTCTTGGCGAGCTGGGCGCCGAGATTCTCATAGGGATCGGACAGCTCGATCTCGCGGGCGATCGTCACCCCGTCGGTGGTGATCGACGGACCGCCGAACTTCTTGTCCAGCACCACGTGCCGGCCCCGCGGACCTAGAGTGATCTTGACCGCCTCGGCAAGCTGGTCGACTCCACGCTCCAGCGCGCGCCGTGCGGTCTCGTCGAACGTGATCTGTTTGGGCATTGCCTGCCTTCCTCACGGACGAACTCTGGTAAGTCTCCGGCCCCTAAAGGAATCAGCCGGGACCCGATGCGTGACCGCCCCGCTGACCCAGAAAGGCCGCGGGGCGGTCACGGACGACGGCTGAATCGTCAGTTGACGACGGCGAGCACGTCGCGGGCGGAGAGGATCAGGTACTCCTCGCCGTTGTGCTTGATCTCGGTGCCGCCGTACTTGCTATAGAGGACGACATCACCGACACTCACATCCACCGGGATGCGGGTGCCGCTGTCATTGACTCGTCCTGGGCCCACAGCCAAGACCTTGCCCTCCTGGGGCTTCTCCTTGGCGGTGTCCGGAATGACGATGCCGGATGCGGTCATCGTCTCGGCCTCGCTGGCCTGAACGACGATCCTGTCCTCGAGCGGCTTGATGTTCACGCTCGCCACGGTGTGACCTCCACTTTCTGGGGTCTTTGAAGAGCTGGCAGGGTTGTCTGATGCTGGCTGCGACCACCTCGCCGTCGCGGGTGCCGAGGCGGCCCGAGCCATATCTAGCACTCTGACGACCAGAGTGCCAATTGGCAGACTACTGCGCCGAGTGCCAGCGCTCAACTAGGGTGGTCGGGAGTGTCGAACGCACCCGAACGTTCACCTGCCCTTTCGAGCGTGCAACCTTGGATCCCGCGACCCAGGAGGACGTCGACATGGCCGGACCTTGTTCCCCGCTGACCCGCCGCACGGTCCTGATCGGGACGGCCGCCATGCTCAGCACAACGTCCCTGGGCGCTGGTTGTGCAACTCGGCCGCCAGCAGACCCTCGCAGCCAGCCGCTGCGCGACCCATTCACCGTCGGGGTGGCCTCTGGGGACCCGGCTGCCGACGGCGTGGTGCTCTGGACCCGGCTGGCTCCCAGCCCGCTGGCAGACGACGGGCTCGGCGGAATGCCGCCACGACCCGTCGACGTGGAGTGGGAACTGGCGACCGACGAAGGGTTCCGGCAGGTCGAGCAGCGCGGGCGCAGCGTGGCAGTACCGGAAGCAGGGCACAGCGTGCATATCGAACTCACCGGCCTACGCCCTGGCGGCGAATACTTCTACCGGTTCCGGGCTGCTGGGCACCTCTCACCAGTCGGCCGCACTCGCACCGCACCTGCACCGACTACCACGGGTTCGGCGCTGACGATGTGCTTCGCGTCCTGCTCGCAGTACGAGCACGGATGGTTCACCGCCTACCGCAGACTGGCCGCCGAGCACCCGGACGTCATCCTGCACCTGGGTGACTACCAGTACGAGTACGCCACCGACGACTACAGCCTCCCCGGCGGCAACGTCCGCCACCACGTCGGACCCGAAACCGAGACGCTGGCCAACTACCGGCAGCGCTATGCGCAGTACAAGACCGATCCCGACCTGCAGGCCGCACATGCCGTCGCACCGTGGCTGGTGCTCTGGGACGACCACGAGCTGGACAATAACTGGGCCGACGAGGTGCCGGAGAACTCTCAGACAGGATTCCGCACCCGGCGCGCGGCAGCGTTCCAGGCCTACTACGAGAACATGCCGCTGCGCCGGTCCTCAATGCCACGGGGCATCGACATGCAGCTCTACCGTCGAGTGCAGTGGGGTGGTCTGGTGACATTTCACCTGCTCGACACCCGGCAGTACCGCGACGACCAGCCCTGCAGCGACCAATTCATGTCGGACTGCCCGCAGCGTCCCGATCCCACCCGCTCGATCACCGGCGCCGAGCAGGAGAGCTGGCTGCTGGACGGGTTCCGGCGTTCCCAAGCCCGCTGGAACGTGTTGGGCCAGCAGGTCTTCTTCTCCCAGCTCGACCTGACCCCCGGACCGGGGCGTGGCTTCAACGTGGATGCCTGGGACGGCTATGTCGGCAGCCGGGACCGGATCGTCGCCGGACTGCGGAACTCGCCGGTGCGCAATGCCGTGGTGCTCACCGGCGACGTTCACTCGCACTGGGCAGCCGAGATCCGCGAGCGCTTCGACGACCCTACGTCGACTGCGGTGGGCACCGAACTGGTGAGTAGTTCGATCACGTCAGGTGGCGACGGGTCGGAGACTCGCCCCGAAATGGCCGCCGTGCTGGCGGAGAATCCACACATCCGCTTCTTCAACAACCGCCGCGGCTACGTGCGCACCCGGTTCACCCCTGATGAGCTGCGGGCCGACTTCCACGTGGTGCCCTTCGTGTCCCAGCCCGACGCCGCAGTGCAGACCGCGGCGTCGTTCGTGGTGCCCGATCGCGACCCGACCCTGCACCCAGCCTGACCGGTTGGTAGCGGTTAACAGCATCGTCACCCCCGGTTGGTGGTACTTGAAGAGCTACCAACAAGGGAGGTGGTGATCGGGAGGCCCGGGTCGGCGGGGATGTCGAGCGCCGAAGGGAGTGCGCCGGCGGCGAGTAGGTGGGCACCGAGCGCGGCCACCATGGCTCCGTTGTCGGTGCACAGGGACGGTCGGGGGACTCGAAGTCGCAGCCCGGCCGCCGTGCAACGTTGCTGCGCCAACGCGCGCAACCGGGAATTAGCGGCTACCCCACCACCGATGAGCAGGGTATCGATGCCTCGATCGGTCGCGGCCCGAACCGCCTTGGCGGTGAGCACGTCGACCACGGCCTCCTGGAAAGCCGCCGCCACGTCGGCCACCGGGACAGCCACACCCGCTCGCTGCAACCCCTCGACGTGGCGGGCGACCGCGGTCTTGAGCCCGGAGAAGGAGAAGTCGTAGGGCGCGTCGCCGGGACCGGTCAGCCCACGAGGGAATCGGACACTGCTCGGATCCCCGTCCCGGGCGACCCGGTCGATGAATGGCCCGCCGGGAAAGCCCAGCCCTAGCAGTCGCGCGACCTTGTCGAACGCCTCCCCGGCGGCATCGTCGACGGTGGCGCCCAGCGGGTGCAGCGGCGCCACCAACGACGAGACCTGCAGCAGGCTGGAGTGCCCACCGGAGACCAGCAAGGCCAACGCAGGGGGTAGCGGACCGTGCTCCAGGGTATCGACCGCGACGTGCGCGGTGAGGTGGTTGACCCCGTACAGCGGGACGCCCCAGGCCGTTGCGTACGCCTTGGCCGCGGCCACCCCGACCAGCAATGCACCGGCCAGCCCAGGACCGGCGGTGACCGCTACCGCATCCACATCGGACGACGCCACACCGGCCGTCCGCAGCGCGCGGCGCACCGTCGGCACCATCGCCTCCAGGTGTGCCCGAGACGCCACCTCGGGCACCACGCCGCCGAACCGGGCGTGCTGGTCCACACTGGATGCGATCTCGTTGGCGAGTAGCGCGACCGTCCCGTCACCAGCCAATCGCACGATGCCCACCCCGGTCTCGTCGCAGGACGTCTCGATGCCCAGCACAATCCCGGTCACAGCACGATCCCCTTCACGGCGAAGCCTGCCTGCGCATGGTAAACGCGTCGGCCCCGCTGGGCCGGTAGTAACCGCGGCGGGTGCCGATCACCTCGAATCCCTCGCTGCGATACAACTGGATTGCTGACTCGTTGTCGGTGCGCACCTCCAGGAATACCGTGGCCCCGGCGGCATGGTCGAGCAACGCGCGCAACAGCGCCCGACCGATCCCCCGGCCCTGGTGCGCCGGGTCCACAGCAAGGGTGTGTATCTCCGCTTCGGTCCCGACCCGGGAAAGACCCGCATAGCCGATCAAGGAACCGTCCTGTCGCGCGACAAGGTAATGATGACCTGCGTCGAGCGCCTCCAGGAACGCATCCGAGCTCCATGGGTCGTCGCCGTCGAACAGCAGCCGCTCCAGCTCGGTGCAGCGCCGCACGTCGGCGGGCATCATCGGTTCGATCAGGAAATTCATACCGGCAGGACCCGCTTGACCGGACCGGG
>DATEMN010000068.1:0-3124 GCA_035275565.1 Pseudonocardiaceae bacterium
CGCTTCCGCCAGTCCGCTGCTCCCCGGTCCTGGGTGCCGTCCAGATAACGCGATCATGAGGCTGGGAGCACGGGCACGGTGGGTGGGAGAGATGAGAGCCGCAGCCGGGTGACGGCTGTCTCCGCCACCACACATGGGCCTGGGGACGGTGCAGATGGCGCAACGGAAGATCACCGTCAAGGCGCAAGGGCAAGACGCTCGCGCCACCTTCACGATGGAGGCATGTCGGGGCAAGGTCTGGATCACGACATACGACTGCCCGTTCATCTGCGTGGCCATCTTTGAAACTGCCCAGGCTGACACCCTGGTTGAGCTGGTTTCCCAGACGACTACAGAAGCGCGCGGGTACCGGTCATGAGTCACGGTGCCGCCGCTCCGGCCTACCGCCCGACCGCCTGGGCGTACCTCGCCTCGGGAGACTGCACCATACGGTGGCAGCGCGGCGACAAGGTGGCCTACATCTTCGAGGGCAAGCAGTTAGAAACCTATCCCGATGAGCCGTTGAAGGTTCCGGTGCTCGCTACCATCCCCGTATTTCCTCAAGGCTGGGTTGATCAGACGCACGTCCGGCGTGTCGGAGAAGCATGGGTGAAGGTCAAGCGTAAGCGCTGTCAGGCGTGCGGTGTGGTCTCGTGACGACGCCGCTCTGCCACGATGAGCTGAGGCTGGTTGCTACGAGGTCAGCTATCAACTGTGCTGGCTTGTTCGTGGTATCCACTCTCACAAAGTGGGGAGTGCGAACTATCCTCCGTAGTGCGGTAGGAGAAACCAAAGAACTGGTAACCGCGGCCGTCAACGCTACCGGCATACCGGGAGAGCGTAGGTGCTGGACGGGGCTTACCCGAGCGCCCGAGTACCTCACTGTTCGACTGCTGGGCTTTGAAGAAGCCATCCGTGTCGAGGTGTGGGACAGCGCGCCTAATCCACCGCTTCTACCCGACGAGACTGAGTCGCCCATAAAGCGTGGCTACTACCCGACACCGAGAGGTAAAGTGGTGTGGGTGGAATTACCACTGCTCCCCCAACGCTCAAGTCACCCTTCGCAGCCAATAACCGAGCAGTTTGCTCAAAATGACCCTGACCTTCTTCGCCGGGTGCGGGATAGTCTAGAGAAACTATAAGTTCTCCTACTGGGGGATTCCATGATTAAAGCTGTTGTTATACCGCGATGGATCATCCTTTGAGCTGCGTCGAGATTGACAACGATGAGAAATGACTACCAATCAACCCTCTTACATAGGCGACGCTCATGGAGAGATTGTCGCAAGCAACACCCCAGGGGAACCGATGATCCCCACCCAACGCGGGACTCCGTCTAATCAACCGACCGCACTGGGACATGGCGAGCAGAAGCCGATTCTGTCCCCGTGGATGAAGAACCGCGCAGAGTTCACCTACAAGATGGGCGATGTCAGCAAGCGGGCCGCACATACTGTCGGGTGGCACCTGTGGCATGCCCCGGCGAACGCCTTCCGCGTACTGTGGTTCGCTGTCCGTGGACTCTGCCTTGTTGTTGCGGGGTTTGCAAAGTGGGTGTTCGACCTGGACGGCGGCCGGATCAATGAGCTAAGCCGCGAGGCTTACTTCAAGGAAAAGAAGCTCCGCGATGAGCGGCGCAAGGAACGCGGCAAGATAGCCGGTGTCGTTCTGGGCGCTACCCTGCTGATGGCGCTAATCGTGAGGTCACTAGCACCGGTCTGGGTGTCTTGGGGTCTACTGGTAGCCGTGGTTATCGTGCTCGCCTTCATCGGGCGGCCACGTGACAAGCCTCTTATCATGCCAGCGACCATGGCTTCGGGTGAAGATACACCACTAACCGCAGATACGGTGCGCGAAGCCTTGTGCAGTCTGGGTATCGCCAAGATGACGAAACCCGAGGATATTCAGCTATTGTATCCGGTTAAACCAGCCCGCGCCGGATACGTCATCGACATCACCTTACCGCGTGGTGTCACCGCTACCGAGGTTATGGCCAAACGCGAAAAGCTCTCCTCTGGACTCCAGCGCGGGATAGGGACGGTCTGGCCATCGGTTGGTGAGCGGCACGAGGGACACCTCGTACTGTTCATCTCCCATCAGGATATGAGCAAGGCGAAGCAAAAGACCTGGCCGCTGCTCCGACAGGGCAGCGTGGACGTGTTCAACCCTGTTCCCATGTTCACCGACCAGCGGGGCGACTGGGTTCATCTCACAATTGCCACCACCTCCGGCGTGGTCGGCGCGATTCCCCGCATGGGTAAGACGTACTTCCTGCGCGAGCTCGCGCTGGTTGGTGCTCTGGACCCCCGCACCGAGGAGTACATTTTCGAGCTAAAGGGCACCGGTGACCTGTCCTGCACAAAGCTGTTCGCCCACTACTACTCAGACTCGGACGAAGAGGAGGACATCGCCGAGCACCTGGTCGTAATGCGAAAGCTGTTCAATGAGCGGCGGCGGCGCGCGAAGGTCATCCGGTCCCTGCCGAATGAGGAGTGCCCCCGCAGCGAAGTGACCACCGAGCTGGCATCCCGTCGAGAGCTAAGGCTCCACCCCATCTTAGTCGAGGTCGATGAATGCCAAGTTTGGTTTGAGCACCCCGTCAAGGAGATCCGCGACGAGTTCGTAAGGATCATCGAAGACTTGGTGCGTCGCGGCCCGGCCGTAGGCATTATGGTGTATCTGGCCACGCAGAAGGTGGACGTAAAGAGCATCCCGTCCGGCATCTCAGCCAACGCCTCGGTCCGGGTGTGCTTTAAGGTCAACGATGCTACCTCCAATAATCAGATTCTCGGTCCGGGCTCCTACGCCAACGGCCTCCAAGCCACCATGTTCGACTTCGTCAAAGACAAGGGCATCGCCTACCTCAAGGCGGACGGCCCTGGACAGATCGTCCGCACCGTGTTCGCCCTGGACAAGGTTGAGTCCGACAAGGTGGCCGCCCGCGCTCGTTGGGCCAGGAAGCGGGCCGACCGTCTCACCGGGTACGCCGCCGGGGAGGACATGGAAGTCGAGGAGCAAGAGGTCCTTCTTCTGGACGAGCTGCGCCAGGTATTCGGGACGGCCAGCACCATGCACCTAAGCGACCTCGCGGCCGGGCTGGCCGCACGGCGGCCGGGAACGTGGGGCCAGCTCGACGCCAAGGGGT
>DATEMN010000069.1:0-3108 GCA_035275565.1 Pseudonocardiaceae bacterium
GGTGGTCACCGCCCGCTTGGACGTCGAACGCGCTCGTGAATCGGAAGCTGACCTCGCCGAGCAATGGGCCGGTAAGCGGGCCGAGCAGGATGGTCTCGCCGCCGAGCTCAAGCACCACTACCAGCACCATCTGGCCCGCGATCTGGCCAATCCCACCATCACCGATGGGGTCGAGATCGCTGCCGGCCGCACCTCCCGACCCGCGCTTCCCCAAGGATCGGGGGCTGACCGGTGAAGTCGACACTCGCTCTCATGCTCGGTCTGCTGTTGCTGACCGGCTGCGCAGGCAGCAGGGCCGACGCTGTGCCGGGAGCGCTCGCCGTGATCGTGGGAGCGCACTCCAATATGGTGGCACCCAGCCTGTTGGACACCGTCCAGACCGAGATCGACACCGCGGCCGAACTCGGCTCACCCGCCACTGTCATCGTGGACGACGGCAGCCCCACCGCGGCGACGCCACTGTCGCTCAAGACCGGCAACGACAATCCCCTCTACCAGCAGGATCAGATCAATCAGCTGACGAGCCTGATCGACCAGACCCGCGCCGACAATCCCGAGGTGGACCTACTCGCCGCACTCGACCTCGCGGCGCGCTCGGTAACCGACGCTGCCGGACCCAAAACTATCGTGGTGATCGACAGTGGCCTGCAGACCACGGGTGCCTTGCGTTTCCAGGACTCTGACGGTGCGCTGCTCAACGCGAACCCCGACGAGATAGTCGAGCTGCTCCGGCGCACCCAGCAGCTTCCCGATCTCAGTGGCACGCGCGTCGTGTTCACCGGGCTGGGCGACACGGCAGCACCGCAGCAGCCGCTGCCCGCACCGGCCCGGGCCGTGCTGGTGGCGCTCTGGACCAAGATCGTCGAATCTGCGGGGGGGAAAGCCGAGGTCAAACAGGCTCCCCTGCCCAGCACCCGGACGATCGACGGACTGCCGCCGGTGACCGTCGTGCCGGTGGCGGCCCGATCGATCGGACCGCTACCGTCGGTCACGGTGCTGCGGGACGGCACCGTGGGCTTCGTGCCCGACCAGGCTGTGTTCCGGGATCCGGCGCAGGCCCGCGCGGTCCTGGCCGACTACGCACGGGAAATCACGAACGGGCGCCGGGCGCTGCTGACCGGAACCACCGCGTCGGCCGGCACCTCGGAATACCGGCTCCGGCTGTCCCAGCAACGAGCTGACGCCGTCCGTGACCTCCTGGTCGGCCTCGGCGCTCCGGCCGACCGGATCAGCACCCGCGGATTGGGCAGCGATTTCCCCGGTTACGTTCCCGACCACGACCCGCAGGGCAACCTCAACCCCATCCCGGCGGCCCAGAACCGCCAAGTGATCATCGAACTGACCTGAACCGGGACGCCCGGAACCGCCATTCGGAGCCGAATTGCCCTGACGTCCGTGCGGCCGCCCGGAGCTGCCAGAGCATCACGACTGTCCCGGTGATTGGCAGCAAGGCCAGCACACTCAGCGCGCCGCTGAACCCCAGCATCTCGCTGAAGCCTCCCACTGTGGAGGCACCGATGCCCGCGCCGGCCAGGAACAGTAGCGTCGCCACGCCGAGCGCGACCCCGCGCAGTGCCTCATCCACCGCGCCCGAGACAGTGAGGATCATCGCTGGTTGGCCGATACCGAATGCCACGCTCAGCGCCGCGACGGCCACCACCAGCAGCGACGATACCCCGGTCGCCGCGCCGAGCGCCGCGACGAGCAGCGCCACCACGGTGACCGGGCATGCCACGGCGAGGGTACGGGCCGCGCCCCACCGAGGCAGAATCCAGCGAGCGACGCTCGGTATGATCAACCCAAGCAGTGCTGGCGGCGCGAGGATCAGCCCCATGCCCAGTGGTGTCCAGCCCCGGGCGGCGAGAACCAGCGGTACCGCGACGAGCAGCGCGAACCACCCCGCGGGGAGCGAGGCCGAGGCGAACGCGCTGCGCAGCACCACACCGTTGGTCACGATCGTGCGCGGCAGGAACCCATCGGGCCGGGCCCGGATCCAGAGCAGCGTTGCCGGGACACCGGTGGCCAGCAGCAGCGCACCCACCGCAGCGACGACGGCACCCGTGGCGGGCGACTGGATGAGCAGTACCAGGCCGGTGGCCGCGATCGCGACGAACACCGCGCCCGTCACGTCGAAGTGCTCCCGGTGACTGCCTGTAGGAGCCGCTCGCCAGAGCACCGGCAGCGCGAATAATCCGGCCACGGGGAGCACGAGGGTCCACCGCCAGCCGCCTGCCGTGTCTAGCCCCCCACCGAGCACCGGCCCAAGGCAGCTCAGCACGGTCGCGACACCGGTCACCCGGCCGAGGGCGCTCGCCCTGATGGCACCGTCCCAGCGGGCGCTGATCAGGGCCATACCGAGCACGGGAACCGCCGCTGCGCCGACGCCCTGCAGCACCCGGCCCGCGACCAGCACTGGGAACGTGGGCGCGGTAGCAGCGGCCAGTGCCCCGGCAGCCATCAGCGACACGCCGGTGACAAGGGGGCCGCGCAGCCCGACGATATCCGCGATCCGGCCGTGCACCGCGGTCAGCACCGCGAGGGCGACGGCGTATCCGCTGATCACCCAGGCCGCGCTGGCCGCCTCCACCCCCAGCCCCACCGCCAGTTCGGGTAGTGCGACCGACACGGCCGACGTGCCGGCGCCCGCAAGCCCGAACAGCACCCCTATCACGGTGGCGACCCGACCCGCCGCCTTCGGATCGCCGCCCACCTCAGCGCCAACCCAGGGCGCGGCCATAGCATTCCGCCGGAGGCATCCTTGGCCTGCCCATGAGATAGATCTGTCGTGCCGCTCAACTCACCGGGTCTTGATGAGTGGGGTCGAGCACCCTGGCCAGAAAGGTCTTGGTGCGCGCAACGCGCGGCGCGGTGATGACCTGCTCGGGCGGGCCGTCCTCGACCACCACGCCGCGGTCCATGAAGACCACCCGGTCGGCCACCTCACGGGCGAATGCCATCTCGTGGGTCACCACGAGCATCGTCATGCCGTCTTCGGCGAGCCGGCGCATCACCCCCAGCACCTCGCCGACCAGCTCAGGGTCCAGCGCGGAGGTCGGCTCGTCGAACAGCATCAGTTCCGGATCCATCGCCAGCGACCGCGCGATCGCG
>DATEMN010000070.1:0-6832 GCA_035275565.1 Pseudonocardiaceae bacterium
TGGCGGCCATCGCCCCTTAATGCGGCGCCCGGCCGGTCGGGCCTGGAAACCAAGGCCGGCCGGGCGCCCCCGCTCCACCCATCAATCTCAAGACAAGGGAGCTGTGATGAGCCTACGGCGGGGCGAGCACGCCCCGAACTACCCGCACCGGCGACCAACCGGCGCTCACGCGCCCGACGGGAGTGGTGAGCGGTGCTCGGGTGGTGAGTGGTGATGGACCTGCCCATGACGGGCGCGGTGATCGTGGGTGGAGCCGCGCTAGGCGTGCTGGTGTGGGCGCTGGCCCAGCTCGGCAAAGCACTGATCAAGATCGCGGAGGCGCTGGCCGCTGCGGCGGCGGTGTTCTTCGCGCTGTGGTTGGTGATCAAGGCTGTGCTGTGGGCACTACGTCAGACCTTCACGCACTGGCGGACCAGCCTGACCGTAGTCGGGGTGCTCGCGTGGTGGCACTGGTGGGGCTGGATTTCCCTCGCCGCCACCGGCGGTGTGATCACGGGGGTGCTCATCGGGTGGCGCCTGGCCGATGTGAGGTCGTTTGATGCGTGGGCGGGCCGGCATCTGCGGGCCTGGTGGCTGCGCTGGACGGTGTACTCCCCCAAGCTGCCCGACTGGCTACACGCCTGCGGCCTGGGCATCACACACGACACGGCACCGGTCGTGCTGGCACTTACTCCGCTCGGGCGCGCTCTGGGCCGCCGTCGGCGACCCGTGCCGGCCCAGTTGCCCAGGGTGCTCGGGGTGCGCTCAGGTGCGTCCTGGGACCTGGTCCGGGTCCGGCTGATCCCCGGCCAGAAACCCGAAGACTTCGACGACGCCGCCCGGGCACTGGCCTCAGCCCGCAGGGTAGCCCGCTGCCAGGTCCGCGAGCTGTCGCCGAACGTGGTCTCGATCGATTTCCAACGCCGCAACCTGCTCGCCGACCCGGTGAGCTGCCCAGACCTCACCACCTTGACCAGCGTCCCGGGTGAGGCGGTGGATTTACGGCGGGTGTGGGCCGGGCGCACCGAGTACGGCCAAGACTGGCACATCCCCCTCGCCGGGAGCCACACCCTGACCGCGGGCGCCACCGGAGCGGGCAAGAACTCGGTCATGTGGTGCCCACTGGTCTCCATCGCCCCCGCCCTCCGCGACGGCCTGGTCCGGGTCTCGGGGATCGACCCCAAGGGCATGGAACTGGCCTACGGACGGCGGATCTTCCACCGTTACGCCGTCACCGGCACTCACGCCCTGACGGTGCTCGATGACCTCATCGAGGCGATGGCCGCCCGCAAAGCCGAGTTCGCCGGCCGCGTCCGAACCGTACCGATCACCCGCGAGCACCCGCTAGAGCTGCTGGAATTCGACGAAATCGGCGCGCTGACGAAATACACCGACCGCAAGACCCGGGAGGCAATCACCGAACGGATAGCGCTGCTGACCACCCAAGGCCGGGCGCTGGGGTTCACGGTGCGCGGCTATGTGCAGGAACCCACCAAGGACACCGTGCCCGTCCGAGACCTGTTCCCCCGGCGGATCTGCCTGCGCGTCTCAGCCAGATCCCACGTGGGGATGGTGCTCGGCGACCAGGCCTACGAGCGGGGCGCCTGGGCCAACCGGATCACCGACACCGAAGCCGGGGTCGGGTACGTCTTCGGCGAAGGCATCCGCGAACCCCTGCGCATCCGCGCCGGCTGGGTCCCCGACGACACGATCAAACACCTCGAAACCTTCCTCAGCGGTCCTGTCACCCGGGACGCGGAAGTGCTGTCACTCACTACATCCACCGGATCACCCCATGGAGGTACACCATGACGATCACCAGCTCCCCCAGCGGCGTGACCTTCGCTCACGCAGCGGCCATGCTCGCCGGGCACCTGGCCGACCACGCCCTGTCCGAACCCGTCTCCCTGGGCGTGAGCACCAGCGACGGCCACTCGACACTCACCGCACAACTGCGCGGCGACACCCTGCTCAGCATCGCCGTCGACCTGCTGGCCTGGGCCGACACCCTCAATGTGGTCACCGTCGAGGCGTGGCGGCCTCCCGAGCGCGACCGAGTGCACCTGTCCCTCCACGGCACTCTGACCGGTCCGGCGGGTGCGGTCGAGGTGAAGGTATTCGGCGCCGTGGACTATGACCCGCTGCGGTTCGCCGATCTCCAACCCCACCCGCACCGGGGGATGCCCCTGTCTCTGGTACAGCTGCGCACCTGGGCGGCGAACCCGCCGGCCACGATGGACACCCCCGTTCTCGCGAGGCCCCGGGGCGCTCGATGACCCCGGCAGCAACCCTCCCGCCGCAGACCGTGCAGGAGATCGTCACCCGGGCCGGACGGGCAGACTTCGACCGGTGGGCCGAGCAACTCACCCGATGTGGACACTGCTCCCGCCCCGTGCGGCTCCGCGGCCGCGTCGAACATCGAGCGGCGACCGGTGGGCGGGTCGTGTACTCGACGGAGGCGGAGCCGGACCGGGTACTGCTGATCCGCTGCGGCAACCGGAGAGCGGCGGTGTGCCCATCCTGCTCCTATGAATACGCCGGCGACATGTGGCAACTGCTCTACGCCGGCGCCGCCGGCGGCCGCAAGGGCGTTCCGGAGTCAATCAAGTCGCATCCGCTGGTCTTCGCCACGCTGACCGCGCCCAGCTTCGGGCCGGTACACACCACCCGCGCCGACCGAACCGGCGGCCCGGCGCGATGCCGGCCAGCGCACGGCACACCACGGCTGTGTCCGCACAGGCGCCCGAGCTGGTGCACCGCGATCCACGCCGAGGATGACCCACGGCTCGGGCAGCCAATCTGCCCGGACTGCTACGACTATCCCGGGCACATCGCGTTCAACTGGCACGCCCCCGAACTCTGGCGCCGATTCACCATCACCCTGCGCCGCACGCTGGCCCGGACAGCGGGCTTGACCGCGGCCGAGTTCACCCAGCGCTGCCGAGTGTCGTTCGTCAAGGTCGCCGAGTTCCAACGCCGCGGCGTCGTGCACTTCCACTCCCTCATCCGCCTCGACGGCCCCGGCGAGGACTACCATCCGCCGCAGATCAGCATCGATGCAGCTGGGCTGGCCGCGGCGATCCGCCAGGCCGCCGCCCATGTGCGACTCACCGTCGAGATGCCCGATGGCAGTGGACTCGTGTTGCGGTTCGGTGATCAACTCGACACCCAGACCGTCAACGGCGAACCAACCGGCGAGCTGACCCCCGAACATGCCGCACGCTACATCGCCAAATACGCCACCAAAAGCGCCGAAGACTTCGGTCTCGGCGAACGACGCATCACCCCCGAAGCGCTCCCACTCCTCGACGTCCCCCACCACGTCGACCAGCTGGTCCGCGTCGCCTGGCACCTCGGCGAACACCACGCCCACCAGGGACTACACAAGTGGGTCCACATGATCGGCTTTCGCGGACATTTCGCCTCTAAGAGCCGTCGCTACTCCACCACTCTCGGTGCGATCCGCGGTGAGCGCCGCGCCTACCGCCAACGCCCGGCCGCCGAGCAGGTTCGTGAGCTGCTCGACGAGAACACCGACACCACGCTTGTCGTCTCGCACTGGGAATTCGTCGGAGTCGGCTACCTCACCACTGGAGACACCGTACTCGCCCTCTCCGCAGCCGCCCGAGCCCGCGAACGACGGCAAGCGGCCCGGGACGCGGCATGACGAGTGGACACATGGCAGAAGATCAGAAGGGACGGCAGCGGTGAGTGAACCACAAGGAGTGCGGGCTGGATCGCTCCTCGCACCGAAGTGGTACAGCGTCGCTCAGGTCGCGCAACTGCTCGGCTTCGGCCTGAGCAAGACCAAGATGCTGGTCGCGACCGGTGAGCTGCGCTCAGTCAAAGACGGCAAATACCGCCGCATCCTCCCGGAGTGGGTGGATGAGTACATCGAACGCCGAGTTAACCAAGGAGCAGCATGACCAACCGCACCCGGGCCAACGGGGAAGGCTCGATCTTCCCCTACCGCAACGGATTCGCTGCCTACGTCTGGGTCACCAAACCCAACGGCCAGCGACAACGCAAATACGTCTACGGCACAACCCGCCAAACAGTGCATGACAAATGGCTCACACTGCAACAGCAAGCCCGACAGGGCCCCATCGCCACCCGGGTGCCGCAACTCGGTGAGTTTCTCACCTACTGGCTCGATGAGGTGGTGAAACCGAACCTGGCTCCCCTCACCCACGCGACCTATGAGACCTTCGTCCGGCTCTACATCACACCCGGCATCGGAACGAAACGACTTGACCGGCTCCAGGTTCGGGATATCCAGACCTGGATCAACAAGGTCGCCCAAACCTGTCAGTGCTGCGCGCAAAACAAAGACGCCCAGCGCGCAGAAACGAAACAACGGTGCTGCGCTCTGGGCCGATGCTGTCACAGCACCCCCTCGCCGCGGACGATCAACGATATCCGTGGCTGTCTGCGCGCCGCGCTGTCCCACGCCATCGCCGAGGACTTGATCAGCAAGAATCCCGCGGCGGCGGCCAAGGTCCCCTCCGCCCGGCGGCGCACCCGCAAGGTGCAAGCCTGGTCCAGCGAGGAAGCCCGACAGTTCCTGGAATCAGCACGAGCTGACAATGACCCGCTCTACGCCGGGTACGCCCTCGTCCTCGCGCTGGGCCTGCGCAAAGGGGAGGTGCTCGGCCTGGTGTGGGAGGACATCAACCTCGATGCCGAGGAACTCACCATGGGACGCCAACTCCAACGAGTCCGACACCAGCTCCTGCACCGTGAGCCCAAGACCGCCACCTCCGACGATGTCGTCCTCCCGCTGGTGGACCTGTGCACCACCGCGCTACGACAACGCCGAACCCAACAAACGTCCACGCAAGAGGCCGCCGCAGCGATGTGGCAGGACGGTCAGTGGGTGCTCAGCACCAGATGGGGCACCCCCATCGAGCCCCGTAACTTCAACCGATCCTGGGACGCCCGCTGCCGCAAGGCAGGTGTCCGCAAGATCACCGTGCACGACGGCCGGCGTACCTGCGCCACGCTGCTGGTCGACCTCGATGTGCACCCCCGCGAGGTCATGCAGATCCTGCGCCACGCGCAGATCGCGGTGACCATGGAGATCTACGCCCAGGCCTCCTCCAAGGCCACCCGGACCGCCTTGAAACGACTAGGAGACAGTCTCCATGGGTGACTTACTGCTGTACTTTGTTGCTGTACTGCGGCAAATTCATAACCACAAGATCGTTGATCAGGGGGCTGACCTGGGTGGGCGATACTGGGATCGAACCAGTGACCTCTTCGGTGTGAACGCTGATTCGCTGTGCGTCCGCTTGTTGACGAGTGTCGTTGTGTGTCGCTGAGCTGCGGCTACATACCAGTGCAGATCGACCTGCGCTGACTGGTCGCATCACTTCCGCTGACGACTCGCTGATGATGATCTTGTTAAGCACCATTCTGAAGAGCTGTGCCCGGCAGCAGACTTTGGTGGTAGGCATCCCTGTTCACGCGCATCCCGACCGGCTGTCCGGGCCAGTGGTTACCACGGCGGCAAACCCGCTGAGGTTCGCGAAGCTGATGGGTGTACTGCGCCGATGGGGGTTAGCTCGCCTCAGCGTTGACCATCTGCAGCTGCACCGGCTCCTGCAAGCCGTCGTGCCCCCCCGAACAGCAGGCTCCGCGCTGGATCAGCACGTGGCGGCTCGCAACTCTACGAGGACACTTTGACTCGCTGTCGGCGGGTATTCGGCGAAGACCACCCCGGCACCCTCGCCTCGGCCAACAACCTCGCCGCCGACCTGCATGGCTGGATGAGCATTAACGAGCGCGGGCGATCTGTCGATGAAACAGCACCGGTGTGGCGGTTCAGCATGCCGCAGGCACTGCGAGTGACTGACTGGGGGCCCACGGTTCCGACGAGGAGTCATTTGGAATAGTGGCATTCATGTCTGAGCCTATCGACGAAATTGAGCCTCGAACCGACGCTGAAGCTGCGGCTGACCGTACTCCCTCCGGGATCAGAACCACCGCAGCGCGAGCGCTGGTTCTTGGGCTGGCTCTGACCGCGCCGTCTGCCCTGACCGGGATCGATGATGATCTTGTAGCCATCGGGATAGAGAGGCGCCCGATGCGTTGGGGTGACTGGAAGCGGAGAGCGGAGATCTATAACGATTCAGACAACGTGCTCGTCAGGTACGGACTGCTCGACGAGGTTCATGATCTCGAACAGCAGCGCTGGGTAGCCACTGCGGACGATAGCGAGCCTTTGCGCTCCGCACGTGTAGATCTGTGGCGCGAAGTGGCGGAGAGCGGCAGCCAGTCGGCAGCGCTCGCGTGGCTACGGATGCTTATGACGGACCGTGAGCCAATCACGGCGGCTGCGGCAGCGAGTGCTCTCTCCGTGTGGCGACGTACCAAAGACGTTCCTGTGCCTCTAGCCCTTGAGACCGCGAGAGCACTTTTGTTTAGGTACGTTGAATCGGATGCACCAGAGGCCCGGGTCATTGCACGTGCGGCACTCGGGTTAGAAGATTCTACTCAAGTTTCATTTGCTGTTGATGAGATAGATGAGATACCGGAGCCCCCTGATACTTCAACTTCCATAATTGTTCACGGAACATTCGGCTGGGCTGAAAAATGGTGGTTTCCGGACGGCGATTTCCATACATACTTACTAAGTGAAGTTCGCCCTGACATGTTTTGTGGATTTAACTCTTTCACTTGGAGCGGGGCATATAGAAGAAAGCACCGAGAAATTGCGGCTGAACGGCTGGCCGGATGGACACAGGACACGGTGGGTGGCCCTTTGAATTCCGTCTTTGCGCATAGCTATGGCGGCGTCGTCGCACTCAACGCGACAAGTCATGGACTTACGATTCGGGATCTCGTGCTGCTG
>DATEMN010000071.1:0-6959 GCA_035275565.1 Pseudonocardiaceae bacterium
GTATGACAAGCTCGCACCTCGTAGATGCCCTTCGGATTTGGCCTGATGGATCCTAGACAAGTCACATCATCCCAGCTCAGAGGGCATCTACACCTATCCGACACCCCTCACGCCGCAATTCACCGGTGGATCGAGGCTAAGTACGGGAGTGGCCGCGGGACAAGGACCGACCGGGCACGTTCCGTGACCCGTTCGGGCACAACGCACGACGATCTGCGGAACGATTCGCCCATCCCGCTGTCAGGCGTAGGCGATCGGAGCGGACATCAGGGGGACACTCCATCTCACTCCCGGACACGCCGGTGCGGTTAGAAGTAACGTTGCACTATAGGGCACAGTGCCTTTGCCCTATCAGGCAAAGTACTTAAGACCTGTAGGGCTCGAATATTGGGTTGCGGGCTTACCTGCGCGTTTAGTGTCACCCACGCGATCATGCTGTGATCTGGTACTCGCTGGTGAGCCCGCCGAGGACCGCTTTACGGCGTACTTGGTAGTCGGCCAGATTGACCACTTGCGGAGGCTGGGTTTCGGCCTGGGCCGGTGAGAGTTGCATCAGCGTCCGGTGTGACCGCGCGGTGTTGAAATGGTGTAAGTAGACGGTGAGGATCCGGCGCAGATGGCGTTCATTCACGACCAGGATCCTGTCGAGCAGCTCGCGGCGCAGCGTTCCAATCATTCGTTCGCAGATCGCGTTCGCTCGGGGTGCTCCGGGTGGACTGGTGAGGATGCGGATGCTGTCCGCAGCGAAGACCGCATCAAACGCCTCGGTGAACCGACAGCCGCGGTCTCGGAGCACGAACTTGATCGTGGCGGTCTGGTCGCCAAGGTCCATCAGGAGGTTGCGAGCGGCTTGAGTGGTCCACGCGCCGGTCGGATGCGCGGTTACGCCCAGCAGATGTGCCCGGCGAGAGCCGTGCTCGACCGTGATCAGCGCATAGAGCCGAGTAAGCAACACGGTGTCCACGTGCACGAAGTCCACCGCCAGGACAGCCCTAGCCTGCGCGGTAAGGAACTGGCGCCAGGTCGGGCTCGACCGGCGCGGGGCCGGATCGAGGCCGGCGTCATGCAGGATCTGCCACACGGTGGAGGCAGCGAGGATGACACAGCCTCCACAACAAAACCACAGGCTAGGGACGCTGGTGGACCTAACGTGTCAGCATAAGAACCAGACCCTGTTGGTTGAAGGACCTGAGATCATGATCCGTCCGGTCGGTACTAGTCGTTTGGTGGCGCACTAAGGTGATCATCAGTTGACGCCGTGGTAGGCCATGGAGCTGGTCTGCATCGTCTGACGACCAGTTTCAACTCGGCTTTCACGAGCTGTGGAGCCGGTCCAGCCTCGATCACGCTACCGCTACCCGTAACTCGGGTGCCACCCCGCTACAGATCGGTTAGGGTGTTCCTTGTGGCCGTCGTAGCGACCTATTGCCGATTTACCCGGTCCCTGTGCCCTCTGGGCACCGCAGGGGTCGGGCTATGCCACGTTAGTTGAGCTGATCGACCCCACCAGCGAGCCCACAGGTCAGGGACACGTCGTTTGCTATCCGCTTGCTCGTGTCTGGAGGCCGTCATGTCCGTTCGACTTACCGCAGATCAGCTCTCCCGGGATCTGGCCATCCGCGATCTGACCGATACCGCTGAAGGACCCCATGCGATCCAACTGATCATCCACCGCGCGGTCCGCATCCTGGCGGAGTGGTGGGGATGTCAGGTCCGCTGGTGGCGTGGCAAACGGATCGTCAGCATCGAGGACAACTACGACAACCTCGGCTTTGACCACGTGGACATCACTCGCGATGCCCGCTATACCCGCTACGTCGATGACCACCGCATGCTCCGTAGCCACTCCAGCGCGATGATCCCGACGGCCCTGCGGACAGTGGCCGACGATCCAGCCGAGGACCTGCTGCTGGTGTGTCCGGGAATTGTCTACCGCCGCGACGCCATCGACCGCCTGCACACCGAAACCCCGCATCAACTCGACCTGTGGCGCATCACCCGCCGCAGACCCCCCAGGACGGACACCGACCTGGACGACATGATCAGCACACTCCTCGGTGCGCTGCTACCAGGAGCCACCGATCGCACAGAACCGCGACTCCACCCCTACACCCTCGACGGTCGCCAAGTGGACGTCGCGCACGATGGTGGGTGGGTCGAAGTTGCCGAATGCGGCCTGGCTCATCCCGACGTCCTAGCCAAGGCAGGACTGGACACCTCGTGAAGTGGGCTGGCACTGAGCATGGGACTCGACCGGATGCTCATGCTCCTGAAGGCTATCCCGGACACCCGCCTGCTACGCAGCACCAACCCCGCCATCGCCACACAGATGACGGATCTCACTCCCTCTCACCCCGTCTCCACGATGCCACCGATCCGCCGAGACATCTCCATCACCGTAGACGCCCACGACCTCGCCGAGGACCTCGGCGACCGAGTACGCGACGTACTTGGCAAGGACACAGCCTGCGTGGAATCGGTGGAAATCCTTCAACAGACACCCTGCGCCGCACTGACTGCCCACGCCCTGGCCCGTCTGGGAGCCCACAGGGATCAAAAAACATCCTCACCAAGATCGTCCTACGCCATCTAAACAGGACTCTGTCCAATCACGAGGCGAACGTGATACGCGACCGCATCTACGCCGCCCTGCACCAAGGCACCACCCAACAATGGGCTACCACCCTCGCCGGTACGTCAATGCCCACCCCGCGACTAAGACGGCACGGTGGGTCAAGAGCGCTATCCGGTGCAGCTTGACGCGGATAACAGCCCACCACCGCAGCTTTTGATCACGGCTCACCGGTTCACACTGAACAGGCGACCCTAACCAGTCCTGATCATGGTCTGCGGTTCGCACACTGACACAGTTGTCACGACAAGCCGCAGGTCACGGACGGTGGTGGACCTAACGTGTCAGCATAAGAACCAGACCCTGCTGGTTGAGGGACCGGAGATCGTGATCCGTCCGGTGGGCACCCGGCGCGTGGTATCGGGTGGCTCCCTGCGGGCTACTACGTGATCATCGCTGGGCTGATGTCGTTGCAGTCTTGTGGAGCTGTTTGCGATGTTGGCGGCGCACACCTCAAATTCGCTCGCTCGGCAAGCTCGGTCCAGCTGCGCTACCTGGCCACGTCGAGATCGACGATAGATTGATCTGGGTACAGAGCGAGGCCCTCACTCCCCGTGCTGTGGATCGAGGACTCGCTGTCCCACGTCGAGCACGTCGCACAGATAGCCCCAATAGGGTCGTCGCCAGTATCAACGGCCTTCAGGTGCTCAGCGTGAAGAATCTCAACGACCCGCTGATCCGATTCCGGCTGAACCGAAGTCTGACATCGTGGAGAGGAAATTACGGATCGCGGTCGCACAGCCAGCGGGGTCGTCATCGTGGATGAAATGTCCGGCATGGGGGAACTCGACTAGCTGCGTGCCAGGACGGCGATGGACCATCTGGTGGGCCATGCCGGTGGTGAGCATGGTGCTGCGCTGACCGTGCAGCAGTAAGGCCGGGCAGCTCGAAGCAAGCCAGTCGTGCCACCAGTCGCCGAGGCCATGATGCTGGACGGTCATCATCTCGCTGTAGTCGAACAGCAGTCGCCAACCCTGCTCATCAACGACGGCGCTGAGTAAAAAGTAGTCGACCTCAAGAACCCCGTGAGCGCGGATCGCTTCAGCTAGTGCTTCTCGGGTGGGCGCATAGCGAGGCCAACCCCGGACGTCGAGCACAGGGTGAGAAACCTCAGGTTGACGTACAACGGTACTGATGTCTTCAATGATCAGGGCACGGACAAGCTCAGGATGCTGGGCGGCGAGTTGGTAGGCGGTGATGCCACCCAAAGATCTTGATGCCCCTCGCGGGACACTCGCGGGTGGGGTGTGAGTAGGTGCCACACTGGTTACACCGGCCACTTCAGCCTCACTGGCACCTATTCACGTCTCAGTGCCCCAATACCACTACAGCGCCGCTGCCCAGCTGATCGATGACGACTGCGGCGTCTGCCACGAACTCGTCCGAGTGAAGGGGCCGCCGTGCTCGGCAAGCCCATGGCCGCGTTGGTCCAGGGCCACCACCCGAGCCGTTCCTTGCAGCTGCTCCGCCAACGTCGCGAAGACAGCCCCTCGACCGAAGCTGCCGTGTAGTGCCAGCACCGTCGGCCCCACACCACCGAAGTCCACCGACGACAACACCATGCCACGCACCCGCACCATCGTTTGATGCACCACAGGAGCAAGGTCTCCACCCACAGTTGATCAAAACACTGGAACACGCGCAGACATTCCCCAGGCTGCCGATCGTCTTACGACGCGACCACCACACAACACCGAAGATCGATCCCGACACGACACTTTGGCACGGCCAGTATTTTTGATCATGTCTTACGGTTCGCGGAATGGCACAGTTGCCACAACAAAGCCGCGAGTCACGGACGGTGGTGGACCTAACGTGTCAGCATAAGAACCAGGCCCTCCTGGTCGAGGGACCTGAGATCATGATCCGCCCGGTCGGTACTCGCCCGCAGAGTATGCGTGGTCGCTTCGCCGCTGACCAGCTACAAGCCATGATCGATTTGTACAAGTCTGGCGCCACAGCCGAGCAGGTAGCCCAAACCTCTGACTTCAGCACACGCAGCATCAAACGACTACTCCAGCACCACGGCATACGCCGGGAACACCGGAGCAGATCATAATCATCCACTGCGCTGGTATCCCTGATCATGGCCTGCGGTTCGCATACCGACACAGTCGTCACGAGACGCCGCATCCGTCCGGTCGGTACCCGTCGCATCGTCGAGTCGAGGGAGCTGGTCTGCAACGTCTACGGCGTGTACCACCTCCGATCGCCGAGGTGAGTGAAGAAGGGTCAGGGAGTGGGTGGTGGGAGGGACTTCAGTGACACGGACCAGCCACGGGCAGGCATCCCCCGAGCGTGATCGCCCGTGCGCTGGCCTTTGCCGATCGTCTGCGTGGTGTGGGGCAGCTAACGCACGGGGGCAGCCGCGTCGTCGTCGCGCCACGACCCTCGCCGGGGGCGGCCTCCCGTGGCTGATCCAGGGGGTGACGGTGACGGTCAGGGCGTCCATACCCAGGGCAGTGCGGTGGATGGAGAAACCCGGATCATGGCTGTGGCGGTTGCGTGCGCTGCCGGGGTGAGCGCGGTGGTGCGTGGCTCACCCCGTGGTGGCGCCACGGTGCAGCCTGTCCCGCTCAGCCCCAGCACGATCGGCACGATTCACCCAGGCGACCCCTCGCGCTCACACACTCTGACCACGGCGACCTATTTGAAGGCACCCGGCAGAGTATTACTGCCGGGATTAAGAACCCCAATAACAGTGGTCGGCGGCTCTACTACGGTTTCCTGACACAGGGAGGAGCCGGGAAAGAGCGGTGTACATTGAGCCTGGGCGGTGGCTATTCCGGTGGTTCCCAGGAGCAGCGCAAGTCCTAATCCGGCAGCAGCGGCCATTCTGATCATGGTGCGCATTGCTGATTCTCCCTTTTTGTGCGATGGGTGAGATACTCGCCTCGGTGGACTGAGAGGGGTATCTCACCGGAACGCTGGCGGCCCTGAGTGTGGCAGCGGGCCGCAAGTATCCCGTAATTACACGCGCGTGTGATGGGGGGCGGCGGGGTGTTCACGACACGCCGGGGTGTGGCTCGTGGCGTGATTGACCATGATGGGGTGTCGTGTGGGGGCGTGCTGTCCGGGCCGGTGATGGATGATGCCGCTTGGCGTGGCGGACTCTGGCGTACGCGCGTGCCGAACAGGCTCAGGGCCAGGTCGTGAGGTCCTCATCACGGTTCGCGGTTCGCGCATCGACACAATTGTCAACACTAAGCCGCAGGTCACGACCCGTGGTGGACCTAACGCTTCAGCATACGAACCACACCCTGCTGGTCGAAGGCCCTGAGATCAAGATCCGCCCGATCGGTACTCGCCCGCAGAGCATGCGTGGCCGCTACTCCGCTGACCAGCTACAAACCATGATCGATCTCTACAAGTCTGGTGCCACAGCCGAGCAGGTAGCCCAGACCTACGGCTTCAGCAAACGCAGCATCAAACGACTACTACAGCAACACGGCGTACGTCGCGAGCACCGCACCAACGCATGATCAGCTGGAGGGGGCCGTCGTGCCTGCCAAGAGTCGGTTGTGCCCAGGGGAACACGACCACGAACAGTACAGGCAACGCCGCCCCTGGCTGTCGATCCTGATAACAAACGATCTGTGAGTGTCGTTGCGGTGCTCCTGGGTGGGAGTGCTCCAGGCTTGGTGCCGGCAGCTCGGTGTGACCCGCAAACGATCTGGCCGCTGTGGTGTGCCTTGGTCTTGACTTGTCCGCCGTGGTTGCCGGCACCGGCCTGGCCCACCAGGTTGGCCTGATCAGAAGCTTGTCCGCCTGCGGGCGTGACCCGTCACAGAGGTGCCGTTCGGTGATCCCATCGCCGCCGGTGCCGACGTTGACCCGCGCCCAGGAAAGGGGACAGGCCATTGCCCATGGTGGCAGAAGTCGTCGATGCCGTCATCGGTGTCGACACCCACCGCGACACCCATCAGGTGGAGATCGCGTATCCGACCGGGACGCCGATTGCCACGGTCACGATCAGCAACGACAGTACCGGCTTCGCCGCACTGCTGGCCTGGATCGTTGAGCATGCCCGGGGTCTGCGGCTGGTGGTGTCGATCGAGGGGACCCGCAGCGACGGTGTCGGGCTGGCCCGGGCGGTCACCGCCGCGGGGTTGATGGTCCTCGAGTGCGAGCAGCCCCACCGTACAGCGCGCCGGGGCACGGGCACATCCGACCCGATCGATGCGCACCTGGCCGTGCTCACCGCGCTGCGATGCGACGCCGAGCGGGTGGCGACCCCGCGGGCTGACGGGGACCGGGAAGCGCTGCGGATCCTGCTGTGCGCCCGTCACGATCTGACCACCGCGCACACCGCGCAGACCAACCGGCT
>DATEMN010000072.1:0-8964 GCA_035275565.1 Pseudonocardiaceae bacterium
TCAGCTGACCGGAGAGGGCGTTGACCTGGTCTGGATCCAGCGCCCGGAAAAGCGGGCGAAACCCGCCGATGAGCGCATCGAGGTCCAGCGCCGGCCGCGTGCGTGCGGTGGGGATGGATTGGCCGGGCTTGAGCGGCTTGAGGTCGCCGGTACCCTCCTCCAGCGCCAGATACCGACCGCCGATCAGATCAGCCCATCGGATCACCGCGCGGGTACCCTCGGTCAAGACCACTGAGTCGTCGGCCGAGAACTCCACTGACACGAAGGAATTGTCCTCGACGGCAATCTTTTTCACCTTGCCCACCTCGACACCGGCGATGCGGACGAAGTTGCCCTCGGCGAGACCGGTCACGTCGGCGAATTCGGCTCGATACACCTTCTCGTCCTGAAACCGCAATTGCGCGAACACCATCATCAGCGCAAGCGTGCCCAGCGCGCACACCACGCTGAAGGCGGTCAGTCGCCAGGCGGCGCCAGCGAGGCTATCTTTCACAGCTACATTCCTCGTCGCATCAGGTTGTCAGGGTGTCGGTGGGGGCTCGGCCGGCGGTGGCACTGGTTGCGGGGACAGCGGCACGCCCGGGTACAACGCCGCCCCGTCTGGGCCGTATTGCTTTGCGCCGTATGGTGGTGCGCCCGGATAGGGAACCGGCCCAATCGCGGGCGGTCCCTCGCCCCGGATACTCGGCGGCTCGGGCACCGCGCGCGTTACGGGAAAGAAGTCCGCCCACCATGGGTGTCCGATACCTGGGTTGGGCCGCCAGTCCAGACCGGTTCCCCACCCTGTGTTGGTGACCAACTGACGGACGGGGAAGTTCCTGCTGGCATCCGGTAGCGAGCCGCAACTGGGCTTGCCACCCGGACCGCCCTTCGCCGCAACGACGGGCAGATTGTCCGGATACCGGTAGGGGTCATCGCCCATGAGGACGCTGGCATCAATCACAAGGCTGCGGCCGTCACCCCCCATGGCGTCATAGCCACCCTTGTCGAGAAACCACTTGGCTCCCGTCAGCAGGCAGGTGTATTCGGGGTTGTACTTCATCAGCAGATCTGTCGTCGGCTGCGCGGTGTTGATGGCGCGCACAAGGTTGTCCCTATTCGGCTCCAATAGATTGATGCCGCTATGCGAGAACCCAATCGTGTTCAGCAGCAGAGCATCTAGATCTGACGCATGGCGGGTGATTGTTGCACTAGTTGTGCTGGCGGCGTCGAGGACGTCGATGATGTCCTGTGCGGCCGCACCGTATGCGTCGCTGAATCCTTTGAGCGATCGCCAGTCTTGGGCAGCGGTATCGGCCCGCGGATTCAGCGCCAATAGGACCTCGTTAGCGTCGGTGATGGCCTGTCCCATACGTTGGCCTTGGCCGCGTACCCCGTCTGCCAGCGCTGTCAGCGTCGCGTTCAGCTTGGCGACGTCGATCTGGTTGAGGACGCCGACGAGGTCTTGGAAGAGGGTGTTGACCTCGGTGCTGACGTTACGAGAGCGCAGCACCGCGCCAGGAGCGAGGCGCTCGGAGCTCGGGTCCGGCGGTGGGATCAGCTCGACGTACTTGGCACCGAAGACCGTCGTCGACCTGATTTCGGCCTGCACGTTGGCCGGAATGTACTCGATCTGATCGGGCGAGAACTCCAGCTGCAGACGTACCGGCCCGTTTCCTCCGGTGATCGACCCGACGTGGCCGACTTCAACGCCGCGCATCTTGATTCGCGCCCCCGTCTCCATCACCAATCCAGACCGGTCAGAGGTCAACGTCGCCGAAACATAGGACTTGAACGACCCGGTGTAGAAGCCGGTACACACCGCGGCAAAGGCTGTGACTGTGAGAATCAACATCAACGTCCACCACGCTGGGTGGATACGGAGGTCTCCCGTCCTGGCTTCCACGGCGCTATCCGGCGAGGTGGAAGTTGCCGGTCTGGCCGTAGATGGCCAGAGACATGAACACGACCACAAACGACGCGCTGATAAGCGATGTGCGCACGGCACGTCCGACTGCTTCGCCTACCCCTGCCGGCCCGCCCGACGCAGTGAAGCCGTAGTAGGTGTGCACCAGCATGATGACGGTAGCCATCATCATCGCCAAGAAGAAGGACCAGATGATGTCGACCGGGTTGAGGAACGTATTGAAGTAGTGGTCGTAGACGCCTGTGGATTGGCCATAGACGGCAGTGGTACCGAATCGCGCTGCGAAAAAAGACATCAGCACTGCAACGCAATACAGAGGGACGACGACGACCACTCCGGCGACGACCCGTGTCGATGCGAGATAGGCGGTCGAGCGTATGCCCATGACCTCCAGCGCGTCGATTTCTTCATTGATCCGCATCGCGCCGAGCTGGGCGGTGGCTCCCGCGCCGATGGTGGCGGCTAGGCCGATTCCCGCTGTCAATGGGGCGATGAGGCGCACGTTGAAGTAGGCAGAGGCGAATCCGGTGAGTGCTTCCACGCCGATGTCGGCGAACTGGTTGTACCCGCGGACGGCGATCAGAGCGCCTGTGGACATAGTCAGGAATCCGACGATGACAATCGTGCCGCCGATGATGGCCAAAGCGCCTGTGCCCAGGCTCATTTGTGCGATCAGCCGCACCGTTTCCGCCTTGTAGCGAGCAAAGGCGTCACCGGCGGAGCGCAGAGTCGTGAAATAGAACTGCGTTTGGGCGCCGACGCGATTCCACCTGACAACCCGGTCAGCGATAGCCCTGTGCAGCCTCTGGGATCGCTTGCTCGGAAGGGACTGTGTCATAGTGTGGCCTTCATTCCCACCACGCTGGCCACCAGGTTGATCAAGAACAACGCGAGAAATGAATACACGACGGTCTCGTTGACAGCGATACCCACACCAGCCGGCCCACCACCTACCGATGTGCCCTTGTAGCAGGCAATCAGTCCCGCGGCCAAACCGAACAAGGTCGATTTCAACAACCCGATAATCACGTCGGCGAGGCCGGTAACCAGCGTCAAACCTGACACGAAGGCACCTGGGGTGACGTGCTGGGTGAACACCGAGAACGTGAAAGCGCCGGCCAGGCCCACAAGTACGACCACAGAAGACAGCATCACGGCGACGAATGTGGCCGCAAGCACCCTGGGCACCACAAGCGCTTGGATCGGGTTGACGCCCATCACCCGCAGGGCGTCGAGTTCCTCACGAATGGTGCGCGCACCAAGGTCGGCACACATCGCCGTGGCGCCGGCGCCAGCCACGACGAGCACAGTCACGATCGGTCCGATCTGGGTCACCGTGCCGAACGCCGCACCGGTGCCGGACAGGTCGGCAGCGCCGAACTCCATGAGCAGCACGTTGAAGGTGAACACCAGCAACACGGTGAACGGGATCGCCAGCATGACCGTCGGCAGCAGTGACACACGCGCGACGAACCAGGACTGCAGCAGGAACTCCCGCCACGCGAACGGCCGCCGGGGTATGGACACCAGGGTGTCCAGCGCCATCGCGAGAAACCCGCCGATGGCGTCAAACGGCTTGGCAACGGTGTGCAACGAGATCACTGGTGGTTCCCTGCGCCACTAAGCCGCGACAGCGCGCTGGATGGGGGTGTCACTCAAGGTCATCGGAGCCTCCTAATTAAATACCGAACGATCGGTCACAGAATTGTGCAGTATCGAGACACAGGACACAACCCCTATCGATCAGTCACCGGACTCATACCGGACGGGCCCTGGCCAGAAACGCCTCGACGCCTGCCGTGTGGTCGGTCGAGACTCCAAGGTGCTGTTGCGCCTCGGCTTCCCTTTCGAGGACGTGTTGCATCGAGGCGCTCGTGTTGACTTCCGGCATAGGCCTTTACCGGGTTGCGGCGGGTGGGTCCCGCGACAACCTGGGCGGCCACATCGGCCGCCGCCTCGGAGAGCTCCTCATCGGTGACGACACGATTGAGCAGCCCTAGCTTTCAACTGTGTCCGCGTCGGTGGTGTCGTCGAGCATGAACCGGGCGGTGGCCCGGCCGGAGCGACCAGCGTCGCCAAGGATGCCGACAGCGCAGAATCAGCGGCCACGTCAATACCTGGCAAAAGCGGTGCTGACCTTGGCGTTGCCGCCGAGCGATACGGATGTCGGACGCCAATGCCAACCCGAGGCCGGCGCCCAAGCTCGCACCGTTGATGGCCGCGATGATCGGCACTTCGATGTCGTGCAGGGCTTGGACGACGGGGTTGAAGTGCTCACGCCGTGCGAATGGCAGGGCGGGGATCGCCACGCAAACCCGTCGACGTGCTCGGCAAGGTCTTGGCCGACACATAAGCTGCGGCCGCAGGCGCTTAGAAACGCCGCCCGCACCGATCCGTCGACAAGAGCATCTCCTTGGCAGCCGGGTTCAGGGCGTTGGAGGATTCAGGACGGTTGAGCCTGATCGCCGCGACACCGCTGTCGACCGGATATGTAACCGAGGTCGTCGAAACCAGCCATCACGTTCATCCTCAACCGTGGGCGATTCAACCGTGTGGGCGATCCCCGACTGACCTCACATGGATAACCGAACTTTCGGTCGCTAATCAGGGAGGTCGGACCGGTCCCCGGTCGGCATTGCTGGGCGGGTTTGCGATGACTCAGTGGGATCCCGATCAGTAGTTGTCAGGCCTCCCGGACGGACGTCGACTGCCAATTCACTACCCGCCATGCGCCGTCGGGCTGGACCGCCCAGATGACCGTGAAGCGGTTGTTCACGTCGCGGACGTCTCCCTTGATCTCCGCCTTCATGGTCGCGACGCCACCGATGAGGACGACGTCGCCGATAGAACGGATCGTCTCGTCCTTGACCTCGATCCGCAGATACTTGGTCGACCCGTTCGCAATCGCATCGAGTAGCCCGGCCTTGGTGTCGACTCGCGCCGAGGCGTGGATCCAGACCATGTCGTCGGCGAACATCTCGGACAGGGCGTCGACATCCGCCTTCGTCATCGCCGCCCGGCGGCTCCGGTCGAGGTCGAGAACCATGCTGATGTCATTGCTCATTTTCACTCCTTGAAGATTCGCGGGTGTCGGACGGGCGTCGGCGCCACCGATCGGGCCTGATTATGACCGACATGAATCGTGCTTCCTTTGAACGAGATTCGAATGGCTGATAGCTGCCGGTACCAATTTGCGTCACAGCCGACGACCACCTCGAATTCGGTCCCAAGTCTCAAACTCAGGGGCGCACTTGCGATCTTTCGCAATCGGGCACCGGCGCCGGCCATAGCCGTCGCGTCGGCGTCGCGGATATTTCTGATCGCGTACGGTTGCAGTCTCGCAACCGCTTGGCGACAGAGAGTGTTCGAATTCGGCACACTGTCAATCGTTTACGCGGCAGCGGCTCTCGACAGATCGTTTGGATCTGCGTCGCGTCCACCGATGCTCAAGCAGCGTGATGTCGCCATGCGATGGCTGCCAGCGTTCTTACCGGCGGCGGACTGGAGGCCAGAGTTCGCAGAGTGCGCGGATCTCGGTGCGATGATTGGCGCCATGGCCGCACCGCGAACTCGCCCCAAGCGCCGAGTCGGTCGCCAGGGTTACGACGTGGACTCGTTACTTACCGTCGAGGTCAGCGTGTTCAACCAGCGCGGCTACGACCGCACGTCGCTGGAACTTTTGTCGGCCAAGCTCGCCAATTCGCGCCTCCTTGAGCAACTTTCGGGCGCGATCGAGCCCCGGCCGCGTCGCTGTCACACACTGGAGGGCGAGCAACCAGTCATCTCACGAGACACCCGAGAGAACGGCAAGCACACGAGTTCGTTTCACCAGCGGTGAGATTGCGGTCAGGTCATTTCAGCGCGGAGGCGAGGGTTGTCACGAGGTATGCGATCGCCTCGGCGTTCTTCGCGTCCCCTGCCCGTTCTGCGACCTGTTCCGGGGTGAGTTCGGCGACGCGCGATTGGATCCACCAGAGGTTGCCCAGGGGGTCGCGCACGCGGCCGACCTTGTCGACATTGTTACCCGACAGGAACTCGGTCGGTTCGGTCACCATCACGGCGCCTGCCTGCACTGCGCGCTGCACGACGGCGTCCGCGTCGGCGACGTACACATGCAGCAGGCTCGGCGTCTCCACCGGAAAGGGGGAATCGCACATCAGCACGATGGAATCACCGATCCGAGCCTCGGCGTGACCCAGCACGCCCTCGACCTCGACACGGCCTAGTTCCTCGGCGTCGAACACCTCCTTCATGAAGTCAATAAGCGCCGCGGTGTTCCTCGTGACAATCCACGGCGTGACGGTGGTGAAGCCATCGGGGGTGGGGCCGAGCTGTTGTGTCATGGCGTCCATCCTTCGAGTTGTAGGTTGATGAGTTCCTTCAGAATCTCTGTGCCGAACAAATGTGAGGTGCGACGAGCAGAACTGAGGAGGGCGGCACCCACCGTGGACGACATCGGCTACGCCGCCATTGGCCCGGCCCGGGTTTCGTTGCCCCGGCACTGCCGCTCGCACCCGCCACCCTACTCAGTCGCATCACGGCGAAAATGCCCCAGCCAGAGGGACTTTCGGTTGGTACCGTCTCCTAGGCAGTGCGCGGGCATCAGCGCGTTGGAGGGGACCACGAGTAGGCCGCGCTCATCGCGCTGGTCAACACCGACACGGGTGTGAGATAGGCCAGCGCATCGCGTATCGGGCCGAGGGCCGGGTTCTGCATGAACTTGCCGACCGTGCCCGAGAGCCGGGACATCTGTTCGGTGCGCGGACGGCGGATGGTGTTGTAGGCCTGGAGGCCGCGGTCAATCCCGTCTGCGTCGATAGCGTCCGCAAGCACGATCGCATCCTCGATGGCCTGGCAGGCGCCCTGTCCGATATCGGGCGTGACCGCGTGCGCAGCGTCGCCGATCAGCGCCACGCGATCACGAACGAACGACGGCATCGGTGTGCGCAGGTAATAGACATCATGGCGGCCGAGCACCTCCGGGGGTGTAGAGGCGAGCAGCTGCGGGATGGGGTCGTGCCAGCGCCCGAACCGCGCGGCGAGCGGGGCGAGGCCGAGCTCGTGCTTGTCGGCATCGGCCAGGTTCTCGCACGCAAACCAGTACACCTGGCCGTCGTTGATCGGGTCTATCCCGAAGCGGGCGCCGCGTCCCCAGGTGGTCGTGATGACCGGGGGAATGTCAGGAGCGTCCGCGGCTGGGACGATGCCGCGGAACGCGGTGTATCCGGCGCTCACCGGTCCAGGGTGGCTCGGGAACAGTTGGGAGCGTAGGCGGCTTTTGATGCCGTCAGCGACCACGACCAGTTCCGCGGTTGCCGACGTCGTGCCCTCTGGGGTCTCGAAGGTCACTGTGCCCGATTCTGCGTCCGTGGTGATCGCGGTGGCGCGGTGGTCAGTTCGTAGAACGGCCCCGTCCACCCGGTGCAGCAGGAGGTCGTGCAGATCGGCGCGGTGGATGGCGTAGATCGGTGCGCCGTAGCGGCGCTCGATGCCGACAGCCGAGACCATCAGGAGGGAACGGCCTGACGGTGTGCGGACTTCGATCCCCTCCTGGCGCCGGCCCCGCTCGCGAAGGTCCTCGCCCACGCCGAGGTAGCGCAGGGCCTTCACGGCGTTGGGGGCCATGCCAACGGCTGCGCCCACCGGTCGGATCGTCGGTGCTTGCTCGTAGATGTCGACCTGCCAGCCCTTGCGCTGCAGCGCGCGGGCGGCCGTCAGGCCCCCGATGCCGGCGCCGACGATGATCGCTTTCCCGCCCATTTGTCCTCCCATGAAACTCGTCCTGGCGTAATGTTCAAACGAACGTGTGAAACAACCGTTTGACTCCAACCATATACCATCCCGCTGAGATGAACGAGGAGGAGTGATGCCGGGACTGGATCCGGCCACGCCGGTGCACCAGGAGGCGTCGACGCGAGACCGGCTGATCGCGACGGCAATAAAGCTGTTCGGTGAGCGCGGGATCGAAGCCACGTCGATGCGGGCCCTGACCGACGGGGCCTGCGCAAACATCGCCTCGGTCAACTACCACTTCCGATCCAAGGAAGGCCTGCTGCGCGCGGTCGTCGACCACGCTATGCGTGGCCTCAACGACGAGCGCCACCACCGGCTCGACGAACTAGAGGCGTCGCCGGAGCCGCCATCGGTGGCCGATATTGTCCGAGCCTTCGTTGAACCGGGACTCGCCCGGTCCACCGTGCATGGCGAAGACGGCGCCGCAATCGCACGCTTCATCGGGCGCGTACTCAGCGAACCGAACCCGCGGACCTGGGAGACTGTCGCCGATCAGGCCCAAGCTGTCGATGCCCGCTATCGGGCCGCGCTCAGTCGCGCGCTGCCTGATCGAGACGAAACCGGCATCCGGTTTGCGTACGCCAGCATGGTCGCTCTGCTCGGCGTCTGGCAGTCCGGCGCGCTCGACCGGCTGAACCGAGGCGCAGGTCACCACGTCACGCCAGGCACCACAAGCGTTGATGCCGAAAGGTTGATCGCCTTCATCACTGCGGGAACGCTCGCCGGGAGCCGGTGACCGGAGGATTTTGGGAAGGAGAGGGTTGAGTGCCCGTTGCCGTGACCACCAGTGGCCCGTTGTAGCCAGCACCGAACCGTTCAGCGACGAGATCAAACTCCGTCGTTGCGCAACCCATCCACTCGACACGAATCGGCCAAGCCGAAGTATCCGGAGAGTCCGACCAAATCCTGGCCCGCATCGGCAAATATTGCAGCCGAATCGATCACTCAGGGCATTAGTCCACAGATCGGGGCAAACGAGGTCAACCGGCCGGAGTGCAGCATACGGGCCGACCTTCGAATACGGTAGCCAGGACTTTCGCACCGCCGACGATCATCAGGTCTGCCGATTTCCCCACTGTGAGCGAACCCCTAAACACCTGCTCACTTTCAACCAGGGCAGGCTGCACAGGATTCAACCGGAGCTGACAGCGTTCGGCCATCACCGCGAGATGTTCAGGTTACGAACACTCGATGACGTCGCCGTCAGGTCACAATCGTCGCAGCCGACCATGTGTGGGCGTCTATCCAGAGGAGCCGACAGTGAG
>DATEMN010000073.1:0-9418 GCA_035275565.1 Pseudonocardiaceae bacterium
TCGGCGCGGGTGAGGAACAGCGCGGCCCCGTCGGGGAGCTTGCTGTCGCGCACCGCGATTCGGCCATCGCCCAGCACCGCCACCTCGACGCAGTCCTCGGTGCCGCCGTTGAGTCCGCTGCGGCTGCTCTTGCGCCACACCGCGCGGGACAGGTCCACTTGGGTCATCCCGCGCCTCCTCTCCTGGATTACTGGTACTACGCCAGCGTAGTGGAGATGAGGTCAGCGGACTCCGCCGCAGAGAGCGCCAGCGAACTCAGCACGGCGAAGCGCATGGTGCAGCGTCGCACATGATCCTGCTCCTCCAGATAGATCGAGCCTGCTGGCCCCTCCACGTAGCCCCCATCGTGCGCTAGGTCGGGCAGCGTGACGAGAGTGAACGCCCCTTCCATCCCCGGATGCGGGCCGGCCGCGAACGGCACCACCTGGATGGCGATGTTGGGCGCACCGGCCAGCTCCTGAAGGCGTTCCAGTTGGCCGCGCATTACCCGGTTGCCGCCCACCGGGCAGCGCAGCACCGCCTCGCTGAGGATCACCTCGTAGGTGAGTGGGTCGACGCCAGTGAGCACGTGCTGGCGGATCATCCGGGCAGCGACCCGGTTCTCCAGCACCTCGATCGGTGTGGTCGGCTCGAGGGTGGCCATCAGCGTGCGGGCGTAGTCGGAAGTCTGTAGCAGGCCGGGCACCAGGGCCAGTGCGAATTCGCGTATCACGGTCGCAGCCTGCTCCAGCCCGACCATGGTTTGCGTGGGCTTGGGCAGTGCGCTGGTCTGCCACCAGCCTTTCTGCCGGGCCTCGCGGGCCATCCGGACCAGAACGGCGGTCTCGTCGGCGGGCACTTCGTAGACCGCCGCCAGGTGCTCGACCTCGGTGGGCTGCGGCGCGTACGACCGGGTCTCGACGCGCTGCAGCTTCGAGCGTGACCAGCGCGGCGAGTGCGGCTTGAGCCGTGTGACGGCCTCCTCAATGGTCAGCTCCATGCGGTCCCGGTGGCCCCGCAACGACTCGGCCAACTGCCACAGTCGCAGCGTCGGGCTGACTCCGCGATCCATCGTGACCTCCCCTAAGTCCGGTGGCAGCGCCCGCCCGCTGACATGGGGTGTTACCCCTTTCGGGTCTCTTTGAGGGAAACCCGTTTGACTTTTCGGGTTTCCCAGTTCGTGGTGGTGCAACCCAAGCATAGAACGCTCGTCGGGAGCTACCACACGCGACACGTCGTGTCCGCTCCCGGACGCCGGACGAGATCCGACGGGGCGGGGAGACGGGCATGACGAGTCACGACCACAGCAACGCAGCACCGGGAGACCTCGAGCCTTTGTGCGGTGAGGAAGAGTTCGCCCACGAGGTGCGCGAGTTCGTCGCCGACGAGGCGCCGCGGGTGTTTGCGCTGGTTGAGGAGTACGGCGAGCGGGTCGACGGCCGGATCGTCGCCTGGGGGATGGTCTTCAACGACTGTGCCGAGGTCGTCAGCGTGGACGGCGGTCTGCACTTGAGTCTTGCCTCGCCCGAGCGCGCCCACCGGGTGTTCTCCCGGTGCCGGAAGATCCGCCTGATGTGGGTCAGCCACCCGTCAGGCGGCGAACAGTAGTGTCAGGCCGCCGACTGTGTACCCGACCATGAGGACCATCAGGGGGAGCTGGCCGACGACGGCGTCGGACCGGGGAAACAGCGCGACTGAGCGGTCATGGGCGCTGATCACAGCCAGCACGTGCCCGGCGACGACCGCGAGGACCTGGATGAAAGCGATACCGGTCGCCGTGATCAGGCCATAGTTGACGGCACCGGAAACCTGCGCACTGGGGCCTAGCGGATCGGCCAGCATGGCGATGGCCAGCTGGCCCTGAAAGAGCAGCAAAGAGAAGTAGTGCGCGATGACGTAACCCACGACGATGGGGATCACGGTGTGCGCGAGCAGACCAGGAACCGGTTTTCGACCACGGCCACCGACCCGACCGGCCAGCAGGGTCGCCCCGACGAAGGTGATGGCCACAATGGCGATCATCAGGAGCAACCCGGCGGTGGAGATCAGCGCGGTCGGGACCGGCACCGCCTGGACGGCGCGAGTCCAATCCGCCGAACCGGAGATGCTGTCAAAGAAGGTAGAGCCCAACAGCACCGCGATCAGGGCCACGATGCCAGGCGCGGGTCCGAACGTGGCGACCCCGTTGAGCGGGTTGCGCAGCACCAGACGACCGTCGTCGCGTCGCCCGACCGGTGCCAGCGTGCCGACCAGCGTGGAGTACGCCTCGAACCCGTCGCCGGTGACGAACCAGCGGTGACCGAACAGTAAAGCCGCGCTGAGCTGGACGGCGGCGTAACCGGCGACATACAGCAACAGCACGTCGACCGCGGCGCCGTCCGGGGCAGCCAGCTCCAACCACACGAAACTGAGCAGCGACAGTGCCGCCGGCCAGTAGCCGAGCCAGGACGGTAGCGGCAGCAGCCCCCGGTCAGCGGGGATCCGGGTGACGGCAGCGAGCAGCGAGTGAACCGTGCGCAGCGGGTTGACCAGTCGCCACACCGGGCCGAACAGCAGTGACAGCGGCACGATCCCCACCCAGAACAGCACATAGACCGCGTAGGGCAGGGGGTTGCGCCCATCGTCGGGTACCAGCAGCGCTGTGGCGACGACATACGCCGCGGCGACGAGGCCGAGCAGGCGCAGCAACCACCGCAGCCCGGTGCTGTCCCCCAGCTTCTGGATCGTGAAAGGCACCGCGCGCCCCGCTGCGCCCGCCCGCAACCGCGGGGACCGCCACAGCACACCTAGCCCGAAGAACGAGGCCAGCAACGCCAAGACGGCACCCTGCACCAAAAGATCCAGCGGCAACGGAAGATCCTGCCGCCCCCCGACACCGTGCGCGAGGACGTCGTGGGAGGTCACCCGCTCGCTCTCCCGGACCGAGTCGGACCCGACTTCCGCTCACGGATCAGACGCGCTCCGGCAACGAGTAGCCCCAATGCGGTGGCATAGGTGAGCACGGTCAAGCCGCGGTCCAGCACGGCCGGGCCAGCGAAAGGCAGCTGGGAGTACCACAACACGCTGATATCCGTGGCGGCCAGCAGCAACACCATGATCCCCACCGTGACGAGCCGGTCGGGCGCCGATTCACTCCTGCGCACGGTGCTGACCACGGCGACAGCGCCGATCAACACGCTGAAGGCGCCCACCGCGCCGACCCCTACCCACCCGAATACCGGCCCCCCTTGCTGCGGAGCAAATCCGGTGCCCAGCAGGTGCAGCACGAAAGCCAGAATTCCCGCGCCCACAACGGCGGCCATCGGCCGGTACCAGTCCCGCATCCACCCGATGGCCGCTACCGCAGCGGCGAGCAGCCCCAGCGTCGCCACCCACGGCCACGGCGACGGCGGCGGTATCCGGTCCAGGGTACCCAGGACAGTGACCTGCTGACTGTCCACGACCAGCGGCAACGCCCAGGACTCGGATGCCCCGGGTTCGGATGCACGGCCCGGCTCCGACGGCGGATCGATCCGGTCATCGGTCCAGGTGGCGCTGTCCCCGTCGCGCAGCTGCACCCACCTCGGCCCGACGGATTCCTGGGAGGCGGCGGTACCCGGCGTCTGCCCGGTCTCGGCCGCGGTGCTGCTGAGCTCGTTGACCTGCACCCGGTTGTCAGCCAACCGCAGGAACGGCTCACCGCGATAGCCGACGATCATGATCTCCGCCGCGCCCCGGTTGGTGACGCGCACCCACTGACCCCCGGTCCCGACGGTCACGGCCACGCTCGGCACCGCCGGCCGGATCGCGGTCACCTCGGTCCGGTAGTTACTGGGCGACCCACCGCTTCCGGCGATGTGCGCCGCAGCCGGCACCGGAACTGGATTGAGCAGCGTGAACAGGCCCGCCAACACCGCGACCAGCACAACGGCGTGCAACGGTCTGCTCATCCGCGAACCACAAGCTGGAACAGCAGCAACCCACTGTCATGGGTCTCGACTTCGAACACTCCGGCCACGTCGGCCACAAATGTCACGACGGCCGGGGTGCCCGCGGGCAACGGCGCGGTCTTGTCATAACCATGGATGTGCAGCTCGTCGCTCCGGTCGCTGGTCACCTCAAGACGTATCCGAGTTCCTGAGTCGACCTCCACCCGCGCGGGCACCCCCTCGACTCTGCCCTTGGTGATCCGCACCGAGATGGTTTCGTCTCGGGTCTGCGCGGGCTGGTTGGCAGGCGGGCTCGTGCTCTGCGCGGGTTGCTCGGCGTGATGCTTGGCCGGGTCCGACGTCGCAGGCTGCTCCCCACTTGCGCACCCGACGGCCAGCACCAGCGTCACCGTGGCCACAACCATCCTGCTCATGATGCTCATCTCGACCCCACGATCAGCACCCGAGGTGCCCCACGGTGTTCGCTCGGGTTGCTCGACCGGTTCGGCTGCGAGCAATGAGCACGGTATGCCCTGCGACACATTAGACCGCGTGACGCATGATCGCCTCGGCGATCTCGTAGGTGTTGAGCGCGGCACCTTTACGGAGGTTGTCCCCGCACACGAAGAAGTCCAGCGTGTTCGCAAAATCCAGCGCCTGGCGAATCCGACCGACGCAGGCCGGGTCCGTACCAACCACCGCGGCAGGGGTCGGCCACACCCCAGCGGCCGGATCGTCAACCAGCATGATGGTCGGCTGCGCGGCGAACACCGTGCGGGCCTGCTCGACGGTGACCGGCTGGGCGAACACCGCGTGCACCGCGAGTGCGTGGGTGGTGACGACCGGAACCCGCACGCAGGTGGCGGACACCTTGAGGCCCGGGATGCCGAGGATCTTGCGGGACTCGTTGCGGACCTTGAGTTCCTCCGAGGACCAGCCGTCGCCCTTGAACGACCCGGCCCACGGCACCACGTTCATCGCCAACGGTGCCGGAAACGGCGACTGAACGGGCAGTCCCGCCGCGGCCAGCGCCTCGGCGACATCCCCGCCGCGCACCCCGACGTCTTTACCGGCCACCGCGGCGAGCTCGGCGTACAACCGATCCACACCGTGGCGACCAGCACCGGAGGCAGCCTGGTAGCTGGCCACCACCAGTTCGGTGAGCCCGAACTCGCGGTGCAGCGCACCCAGCGCGGCCATCATCGACAACGTCGTGCAGTTGGGGTTGGCGACGATCCCCTTCGGCCTGCGGGCAACATCCGCGGCATTGCATTCCGGGACGACCAGCGGCACGTCGGGATCCATCCGGAACGCCCCGGAATTGTCCACCACGACCGCGCCCCGCGCCACGGCGACCGGGGCCCACTGCCTAGAGATCTCGTCCGGGACATCGAACATCGCGATGTGCACACCGTCGAAGGCAGCCGGAGTGAGTTCGACGACAACCCGTTGCTCGCCCCGCACGGTGATCGTCTTACCGGCTGAGCGGGCCGAGGCAATCAATCGGATCTCGCCCCAAGGCACCGACGGCCGGGAGTTGATGACGTCGATCATGACGGTGCCGACGGCGCCGGTAGCACCGACAATGGCCAGCGTCGGCCGGCTTGTATCCTGCGGGGCGCCCGCACCCGCGCTCAACGGCCGGTCCCGGCGTAGACGATGGCCGGCTCATCGCCGCCCAGTTCGAACGCCTCGTGGATCGCCCGCACCGCGTCGTCCAGCTGCTCGATACGGACCAGCACCGAGATCCGGATCTCCGAGGTGTTGATGGCCTCGATGTTCACCCCGGCCCGGGCGAGCGCCTCGCAGAACCGGGCGGTGACCCCCGGATGCGAGCGCATGCCCGCGCCGATCAGCGACACCTTGCCAACATGATCATCACACAGCACGTCGGCGAAGCCGATCTGCGATTGCATCGCCCGCAGCGCCCGCACCGCGATCGGCCCGTCGAGCTTGGGCATCGTGAACGTGATATCAGTGCGGCGGGTGTCACCATGCGAGATGTTCTGCAGCACCATGTCGATGTTGAGTTCGGCATCGGCGATCACGCGGAAAATGTGGGCGGCCTTGCCGAGCTCGTCGGGTACCCCGGTGACAGTGATCTTCGATTCGGACCGGTCGTGCGCGACGCCGGTAAGCATGACCTGTTCCACGGTGCGGTCCTCCACTGATCCGAACACCATCGTGCCGTGGATTCGGCTATACGACGAGCGGACGTGGACTGCAACGTTGTTACGCCGGGCGTACTCGACACAGCGCGGCATGAGTATCTTCGCCCCACACGCGGCCATCTCCAGCATTTCCTCGTAGGAGATGGTGTCGAGCTTGTGGGCATCGGGCACGATCCGCGGGTCGGCGGAATACACGCCGTCGACGTCGGTGTAGATCTCGCAGACGTCCGCGTCGAGCGCCGTGGCTAGCGCGACCGCGGTGACGTCAGAACCGCCCCGGCCCAGTGTGGTGACGTCCTTAGTGTCCTGCGCCACCCCCTGGAAACCGGCGACCAGCGCCACCGCACCCTGGTCCAAGGCATCCCGGACCCTACTCGGCGTCACGTCGACGATGCGGGCCCTGCCGTGCGCGGCGGTGGTGATCACCCCGGCCTGCGACCCGGTAAACGAGCGGGCAGCCACTCCCAGGGCATGTACGGCCATCGCGACCAGCGCATTGGAGATCCGCTCGCCAGCGGTGAGCAGCATGTCCAGCTCGCGTTGATGTGGTTCCGGCGTGATCTCACCGGCGAGTTCGAGCAGATCGTCGGAGGTGTCACCCATCGCTGACACCACCACCACGACCTCGTGACCGGCGAGGCGTGTCTCCACGATCCGCTCGGCAACCTTCTTGATCCGCTCGGCGCTGTCCACCGATGAACCGCCGTATTTCTGGACAACGAGCGCCACGCCGAGCCTCCAGCACGTACTTGAACCGCGTCCCCTGCCCAGCAGGGGACGCGGCCTCAATACCACCTTAGGCGTTAACGCTGGTTCGACTACCCGAGCCCATGGCACTCAGAATGCCGGAACCGAACACCACGGTCACCAGAGCAGAGATGAGGTGCAGGTAGTTGTCGGCGTCGTTACCGGCTGGGATGGACGCCAGGCTGAGGTAGCCCAGGAAGCCCAGGATGGCAGCCAGCAGATAGAAGCCGCCGATGGCCAAGTTGACGCCCTCCGTCCCGACCGGGGTCAGCACGAGTGCCGCCGTGATCCAGATCGCGCCGAGAGTGATGTGCACGAGGTTGTGGAACGGGTTTATGTAGAAGATCCCGAAGAGAGCTTCGTTCGTCCTCTCCGTGAAGTTGGTGAACAGGCCCGTCCAGAAGAACCCGATCACCCCGATCGCGACGTAGACGGCGCCGGCGAAGAGCGCGTAGTTCTGCTCGAGCGTCCTGCTCCGCCCCCTACTCTGGATCTTGATCCCGAACTTGTTTTCTGGATCAACCGTCATGTCCGTCCCTTTCCCTCGACACCGACGACTCACCGATGAGGTGCGCAGACCTCCGTGGTTCGATCCACGGCCCTACCCCACCTAACATCCCTGGCAGACCTTCGTTACGCGGCGGGTCCGCGGTTCGCTCGCTGGCCGCGCGATCACTCTATCGGATAGGGGCAGGCTAAACTAGACAGGTAGTAAGCATCCGACCACCCTGCGTGGTGGGCCCTGGAACTTCCCCGGTACTCACCGACTCCCGCCGCCTCCCCAAGCACCACAGGGTGGGGAGGGCGAGCGCGCCGAGTTCCATGGTGACCATGACCGGGTCGATGGTCAAGCGGAGCCGGTCCTGGGGTGCGCGCACAGCAGTCACAGACCGCCAGTAGCATGCTGCTCTCCGTGGCGCAAGGGCCTGCGACGGTACCTAAGGCCTTGCGACGGTCCGTTCACACACAGTGAACATACGCTTACGATCTGTGGGAAAGTGGGCACTATGACAAAACTGTGGGACGTCATACGCAGGAGACGGGTGTTGGCCATCGTCATCGGGGTACTGGTGCTGGTCGGACTCACCTCAGGCGTTGTCGTCGGGCGCGGGATCCTGACTCCCGAGGCACCGGCGAAAGCGGCGAATTCATCGATGAACGCCATACCGGCCGACTTCACTGCGTTCCGCAATGACCAGGCAGGTTTCGAGCTGGCCTACCCGACCTCCTGGTCCAAACTGACCGTCCAGGACCCCCAAGTCCACCTGCTGGTAGCCCAAGGCACGGAAGACTCCCTGCTGGTGCGTTCCCTGGAACTGCAGCAGCCGGTGGGGCCACAGCAGCTCGCGACCGCCAAGCAGCTGACGGACCAGATCGTGGCGTCCAACAAGACGGTTCAGATGATCACCGAGCCGAAGCAGATCGAGCTGGGTGGATTGCCCGGCTTCTTCTACTTCTACTCGTTCAAGGACCCCGGTAGCGAGCAGGAGGGCGCACACTCCCATTACTTCCTGTTCAACGGTAAAATGATGATCAGCCTCGTCTTCCAGGCCCTGCCCAAGGACCACTTCCCAGTCTCCGCTCCAACCTTCGATAAGATCACCTCCACATTCCATGGTCTGAAGAAGTGACAAGCGTTCTGGTCGTCGCGCACTGCGCCTAGCCCGGGGCGGATCACAGCCAGTGAGGGAGTTCGGGCAGCCCGTCGGGAGCGGTGAGGCGGTCCCCGTGGGAGCGGCCGGTGAGCCAGCCGGCCAACTCCTGAACTGGCCCGGATACCGGCACCCGCGCGCTGTTCTCGGGTCCGAAGGTGACCGGCTCGGTCCCGGGTATCCGTAATTCGATCCGGGTCGGCACCCGAGTTTCCATCCAGCCAGCAACATCGCGTACCAGCGCGGTGGCGATGTCCTCGGGTAGCACGTCAAGCTCGACGCCAGCGTCGAGGTCCACCAAGTGCAGCCACACCTCACGCACCCGCATCCACGGGACGGTCGAGGCGGATACCAGGCCATGCCGGTGGCGCACAGTGGCCGCCCAGTGCTCCGGGGACAGCTGCTGCGTAGCCGTGGCGAACGCGGCTCCGGTGCTGCGGAGGTCGTTGAGCTGCTCGGCCTGCGGTCGCCCCGCGCCGGCTTCGATGTCCGCCGCGCGGGCTTGCAGCGACGGGTACATCGGCGTCTCGATCCCGGTTCGTGCCCAGGTCAGCAGCCGCACCAGACCCTCGGCGTTGCGGGCGACGTGGGTGACCACGTGGCCCCGGGTCCAGCCGGGCAGCCGGGACGGCTCGCGCAGGTCACTGCACTCTGCGACGGCCCGCTCGAACCGTGCCTGCCCGGCCGCGACCCAGGCCAGCGCGGTGGCCGGCCAGCGTTCTCCGAGCCCCTCAGCCACCGGCATCACCCACCCCGAGTTCACTGTAGGTCGGGGACACCAAGACCACCATGGACCGGGTTGGTAGCTCTTCAAGAACCACCAACCCCCCTTTGGAACGTCTCAAACGGCAGCCAACTCCGTAGGCGCTACGCGACGCCCTGAAGGGGAAATCGGGATGGCTGCCGGTCGCGGCCACTCCGTATCTCGAAGCAGCCAACCCCCGCCGACAAGTCGGCGGGG
>DATEMN010000074.1:0-5882 GCA_035275565.1 Pseudonocardiaceae bacterium
TCGGCAAGGTTATCATTGATGAATACGTGGAGCCGGGTGTGTCCGCGCTCCCGCTCGACAAGCGACCCCGATTCCGGGACATGATCGACCGGATTATTCGGCAGCGGGACGCGAAAACCGTCATCGTGTACATGCTCAATCGGTTCGCCCGCAACAGGTACGAGGATGCGATTGTTGGGCTCACGCTGGAAAAGCTCGGCGTCACAGTCATTTCCGCCAAGGAACCGGTAAACGGTGACGATCCGGCCACGCGGATGATGCGCGGCATGATAGCCGTCTACAACCAATACCAATCCGAAGCCTCAAGCGCCGACATTAAAGAAAAGCTCGCACACAAAGCACGACGAGGCGGCACCATCGGATACACACCCGTCGGGTACCTGAACGTGAAAGAAGAGTTTGACGGGCGGAAAGTCAACACGGTGGCGGTTGACCCGGAACGTAGCCCGTATATACGGCACATGTTCGAGCTATACGCCACCGGCCGCTATTCCTTCGCGGACATCCGCGAAATCCTCACCGAACAGGGACTACGCACCCGGCCCACGAAGAAACGCCCGGCCGGTACCGCTATCGCGAGCGGCACCATCGGGAAAATCCTCACCGACCGCTACTACCTCGGCTATATCAAACACAACGGCATCGAACACCCCGGCCGCCACGAGGCGCTCATAACCGAAGAACTCTTCGACAAAGTACAGAAAGTACTCGCCGCAAACGGGCACAGCGGGACACGCCGCCGCATCCACCAACACCACCTCAAAGGCTTACTGCGGTGTGGGCGGTGCAAAAAGCGGTTCATTCTCGCGAACAACACCGGCAACGGCGGCACCTACCCGTATATGTTTTGCATGGGCCGCATGAAACACCTCTGCGACATGCCCTACCTACGCCTCGACGGCAGAGGCGGCATAGAAGCCGCCGTCAGCGCCCACTACGCCACCGTGACCCTCAGCGAGGAAACCCGCGCCAGACTTACCGCCGAAGTAGACCAAGCCATAGCCGCAGAGCAAGCCCTCTCCGAACACATCCGCACCCAACTCGGGAAAACCCTCGCCCAGCTCCAAGACCGCGAAAACGCCCTATTCTCCCTCATCGGTCACCCCGACTGGGACCAAACAAAACTGAACGCACAGATGCAGCACGTCAAGCGGGACAGTGCGACGACCCGGAAGCAGCTAGCCGACATGGGCCAAGCCCTCGACACGGGCCGCGCCGTGTTCCTCCAAGCGCTAGACCTGCTCACTGATACCCGCGCGACCTACGACCGGGAACCCAACCAAGTGAAAACCCTGCTCACCAAAACGATCTTCGGCAAGCTCTACCTCGACGCCGACCCAGACGGCGGCACCGTCACCGTCAGCGACGCCGACCTAGCAGACCCCTTCGCCGCCATCCTCAACACCGCCCACAACCCACCCCAGACAGCCACCGGCCCCGGCGAGCCCAACGCGAGCCACAGCGACGGACTCAGCGCCCGTTACGCGCTATGGCAGCCCCAACACAACACCGAGGGCGACAGCCTCCCGTGGGAAACCATCGCCCTCAGCGATCAAAAAGACAACAGGGCCTATGGTTCCAATAAGCCCTGCCTGGTCGGGACGACAGGATTCGAACCTGCGACCCCTTGCCCTGACTTTTCATGGCTGAGTGTGGGTGGAGCATGGGGCCGCCGGAACGGGTCGTACCGGGGCAGTTTGTGCGTGTGGGTGTGAAAGGTCTCCCGGCTGGCGGGCCGGGTGGCCGGGGGTTCCACGTGCCCTGAGGGTCCTTTCTTGGGTCCTAGGGACGGGTTCGCGCTGGTCAGGGCGCTTGGGGCAGGGCCGTGATCCGCTGCCAGGCGTTCTCGATCTGGTCGGCCCAGGGCAGGTTCGGGGAACCTTGAGGCGTCGTCTGCGGCCGCCGCGGACGAGCCGGGCTGCGGCATGCAGGATCCGGTAGCGCAGCGTCTTGGGCTCGGCCTTGGCGAGGTCGCCGCCCAGGGCGAGGAGTTTGAGCCAGGCCAGCAGCATGGCGGCGGTCATGGCCGCGGTTAGCCAGGCGGTATTGATCGCGAAGTCGTGGGAGGGGAACCTACCCAGGCCGGTGTCCTTGCCGGTGCGGATGCAGTCCTCCACCCTGGCGTGCACCCGGTGCGCGGCGTCGAGGTATTGCGGCTGGCCCAGCCAGCCCGTCGTGGTCTCGGGATGGTTGGTGACCCACAGGGTGTAGCGCCATCCGTCGTGGGCCTCGAACAGAGTCAGCTGCGCCCCCGGGTGCGGACGCTCGCGGCGGACGTAGACGCGCAGCGTCTTTGGCCAGGAGGCCAGTTGGTCGGCGCCCGGTCCGCGCCGCAGCAGCCCAGTCAGCTCGGTGACGTGGGCCTCCTCGATCCAGCATCGGGCGTGACCGCACCGGGCGTTGTCGCAGGCGTCATCGGCGCGGCGTTCACGCAGCTGCCCGCGCGGCCCGATCGCCTGCACCCACGCCTGCTCGGGGACCAGCCGGCTCGCGGTCTTCTCCCGCTCGGTCATCGCCCATCCGACCGAGTAGATCAGCTGATATCCCGGTCGGCGGGCGAGCTTGTCCAGGTGCTGCATAAGCTCGTGGCTGGCGCCCGCACCGTCCACGGTGACCATCAGCCGCCGCCGAAACGCCGGCGGCAACGCGGCGATCGCGGCATCGGTGAGGGCGATGTGATCGGCGGCCGTGTTGCTGCCGGCCGAGCCGCGGCGCAACATCCACGCCAGCGGCTCACCCCCGGTGTTATCGCAGTACGCCTGCAGCGGATGATGCCCGAACCCCTTGAAGTTCGGCTCCGCCCACTCCTTATCTGAGTGCGCATCGGTCACTGTCGCGTCGATGCGGAGGCAGGTCACGTCGTGCAGGGTCTTGTCCGCGATCCGCACCCCGGACAGCTTGCCCTGCCGCGCCACAACCTGGCCCCACGCATGCCGCCGGGCCGCGTTCACCGCCGCCGTGATCTTCTTCGCCGTCCGGGTGCCGCCGTCGGCGATCTCGGTCAGCGTCCGCCACGCGGTCGGCACCGACGCCACCGGCCCGAACAGCTCCCGCTGATCACCCATCACCCGGAAATCGCTGATCGCCCGCGCCCCGTCCGCGATCGCGCACGCCAGATCCGCCGCCACCCGGCCCCGGTCATGCACCAGCACCCGGGTGCCGGCCAGCGCCCTCGACAAACCCACCGTCAAGCCTGTCTTATCGGCCAGACCGCGCAGCAGCGCCAGCCCGGCATGCGACACGATCCCCTCACCATCGGCGGTGACTTCCAAACCCCGCGACCACCCAGTAACGTTCACCTTGAAAGTGCTCCTCGACTTGGATCCGATACGGACGTCAGACACCCGCATCGTCCCAGGTCAGGAGCGCTTTCTGCGTCAGGCGCGCCACTCAGCCACCCAACCCCGATGAAAAGTCAGGGCTTGACGCCCAGGGTTATCTACACAATCCGCTGACCTGCGGAAATAGAGAATCCCCTGCACATGACGGGCCTGTTGGCAGCAGTTGACAGCAGCTCGGGTAGGTCCCGGAACAGTCATGGCTCCTGTTTCGCTCCTGCTCCTGGTAACGCTGGCGCACCAGGACCAGCAGCTTTGCCGCGGTCAACGCGGACAAGGAGGATGAGCCGACCCTCACCCCTTTCGGGGACCTAGACTACGCGACCGAGTGCCTCCTGCTGAACACCCTCACGTCACTGGCGGCCGGACTTGAGTGTGTCGCTTTGATCTTCATGGCTGGTCAACATCTGACATGAATGTCCAGGTCACAACATGTGACGGACTTTTGGCACCCTACAGGCCGAGTTGCGCCCAGCGATGGTGATGTCGTCGATCATCTGGTCGACGACATCGCGGAACCGTCGCACGTCGTTTCTGTCGATCTGGATGCTCGCGACCGAGCGGAAGAACTACTCGAACACCGGGACATCCAACGGACGAGACATGCGGTCACCCCCTCAGGTCGACGTCGCCGGCAGTGCTCCCCATTGCTCCAGCGGATGCAACATCTGGGTGAGATTTGCACCACTGAGGCCGAAGTGGGGCACCCGCAGCCCTGGTCAGGGTGGTGAGTGTCGATCGCTGGCAAGGGTGGAGGAGGTGCGGGGTGCCAACTACCGCGTGGGTGGGCCGTAAGCGTTTCCTAGCCTCGGCAGGCCTGGCGATCGTGCTGGTCACGGCCACTGGCTGCACCGGGGCAGGGGCCGACGGCCTTGTCCCGCCGTCCCTTGGCGGGAGTGTCGGGCAGTCTCTAGAGCGGGACTTCACCCGGGTTGTGAACGAATCCTTGCCATCCATCGTGGAGATCACCAGTGAGAGCGGTATTGGCTCCGGAGTGATCTTCGACGATAAGGGCAACGTCATCACCAACGCACACGTGGTAGGCAAGTCCACTGACTTCCAGGTCCGGACCTCCACCGGCGCTCAGCAGTACCCCGCCATCCTGGTGGGCTCCTACCCACCCGAGGACCTCGCTGTCATCCGAGTGCAGGGCGCGCCGAACCTCAAGCCGGCGAAGTTCGGTCGGTCATCCGCGCTCGAGGTAGGCGACATCGTGCTCGCCATGGGCAACCCATTCGGCCTGGAGGCCACGGTCACTGAGGGGTTGGTCTCGAAACTGGGCCGGACTGTCCGGGAGCCGGCCGAAAGCGATCAGCCTGGTGCGCTGCTGCGATCGGCCATCCAGACCAGCGCTCCGATCAATCCCGGCAATAGCGGTGGTGCTCTGGTGAACTTGAGCAGCGAGGTCATCGGCATCCCGACGCTGACGGCCGTCAATCCGGTGGTCGGGGGAACCGCACCCGGTATCGGTTTTGCCATTCCCAGCGACATCGCGACCGACCTCACCGGCCAGATGATCACCTACGGCAAGGTCGTCAACTCCAGGCGCGCGGCACTCGGTGTGGCGATCACCACGGTCACCGACCTGAGCGGCAAGCCGATCGGGGTCGGTATCTCCGGAGTGGTGCCCGGCGGGCCGGCGGCCAACGCCGGGCTACAGAATGGTGACGTGATCATCAGGGTCGGTGACCAGCCGGTTGTTACCGCCCAGCAATTGCAGGAAGCGCTCGCCACGCACAAGCCCGGTGAGAAAGTGGAAATCACCTCCATTCGGCCACCCGGGGGATCCACAACCGTCACGGTGACCCTCGGCGAGCTCTCTACCAGTTGACCCACGGAGAGACCGTGATGACGGACATTGCGGTGGAACGGGTGGAATTCCGCTGCCCGGAGTCGCACTGGCAGTCGGTTGTCGACTACGAGGTTGTGCTCTACGAGGTTGTGCTCTACGACGACGCCGACGGGACCACCTGGGAATTCTTTTCGGTCGACGAGGTCTCGACCCCATCCCCGTACAGCGTTGACGGGGCGCCGGTTTGCCCCATCTGCCACCGGGTAGTGGTGGGATCGCCTGTTGCTCGGTGATTCATCCCAGTGCCACCCAGAGACGATCGCAGGCCACGGCAGCCCGTGCCTGATGTGGAAACGCACCGGGCGCAGCGGCGCGACATGCCGATGCTTTCCGGCGTGTCAATGCCCACACCCAATCCATCTGCTGATCCGTATCCTCAAGGAGCACACCATGTCCCACAGTGATGGAATGGTTCCTGGCGCGGCCACGGCTGGGATCATATTGATCATCGACCCGAAGGCAATGTGGCCACTCATGGCGTTACGCGGCGTGCTGGCGATTCTGTTCGGGATCGCCGCACTGGTCTGGCCGGGCATCACTGTCCTTGCGCTAGCGCTGTTGTTCGCCGCGTGGGCGCTGCTGGATGGCGTCTTCCTCTTGATCAGCGCTTTCCGGCAAGGGCGAGCCCATGCGAATTGGCGGGACTGGGTCCCCTCGCTTTTCGCCGGTCTGCTCGGGATCGCCGCTGCGGT
>DATEMN010000075.1:0-7623 GCA_035275565.1 Pseudonocardiaceae bacterium
ACCATGGACGGCAGGATCGCGTCGCAGGCGGCCACCAGGTCGCTGCCGGGCACCGGTGCGCCGTCGTCGCCGAGGTAACCGGTCCCACCCGGGTTCAGCCCGGCCAGCAATGGTCCGAGCTCGGACTTGGTGGCAGCGACCAGCGCGGCGATCCGGCCGATCGGCCAGCGCATCAGCACGTGCGAGGTACCGGCCACGGTCAATGGCCGCACCGAGCGCCAGCCGAGCCGACTGAAGAGCACCTCGTGGCGCGCCTGCACGGTGGCCTCGAAGCGCAGCACCCCGGCGCTCTCCGCATGCGCGCAGGCGGCTCGAACCAACGCCGCGCCGACGCCCCGCACCGGGCAGCTCGGGTCCACGACGAGCCGGCCACCGAACCACCAGCCCAGGTCAGGGCCGTCGTTGACCGGGCCGAGCCGCACACCGCCCAGCACGGTGCCCGCGCTATCCCGAGCGACCAGGACCAGGGTGCGCGGGTCGTTGTCGTGTCCGTCACGGTCGTGCCCGGTGAACAACCCTTGGCGGTGCACGAACGTGTCAATCCGCAGCGCGTCATAAGCCGCCCGCGCCGGTGTGTCCGCCAGCTCGATCTGGAAGTCCAGCCGTGGCGAGGTCTGGCCGAGCAGCACCTCACCCAGCCCGTGGGTGGCGCGGTAAGCCACCGCGATCGCCTGCACGGTCAGGCCCCCGCCGCCGATAGAGCGCTGCACGCTCCGCAGGCGGCGCAACCGGCCTGCTGGTCGACGCCGATCATGCCGACATCGCGCAGCGCGGCGGCGACCCGTTCGGTGACGTACCGGACCAGCGCGGCGGGCGGCGCCCCGATCCCGTCCCGGCGGGCCAGCGTGCCGGTCATCGGACGCAACGGCACCACGAACGGGTACACCCCCCGCTCGATCAACCGCAGCGCACCGGTGATCAACTCGTCTGGGTCCTCACCGAGCCCCACCAGCAGATAGGTAGACACCCGGTTGCGACCGAACACCCGCACGGCCTCATCCCAGGCCACCTCGTAGTCGGCCATCGGCACCGATCCCTTGCCCGGCATCCACTGCCGGCGCACCTCGTCGTCCAGCGACTCGATGTGGATCCCGATCGCGGTCACTCCCGCCTGGTACAGCTCGGTCAACGTATGAAGGTCGCCCGGCGGCTCGATCTGTACCTGAATCGGCAACCCGGGCACCGCTTCGAGTACCGCCTTGACGCAGCGGACGAGGTAGCGGGCCCCGCGATCTGGTCCGGCCGTGGTGCCGGTCGTCATCACCATCTGCTTGACCCCGTCCAGCGCGACTGCCGCCTGCGCGACTTCGGCCAGCTGGGCGGGGGTTTTGGCCGCGATGGTGGCGCCGGCTCGCAGCGACTCCTCGATGGTGCAGAACCGGCAGCGCTGCTCCTCCGCGTAGCGGATGCAGGTCTGTATCACCGTGGTGGCCAGCACATCCGCGCCGTGCAGCCGGGCGATCTGCTCGTAGCGCACCCCGTCGGCGGTGACCAGATCATAGAACCGGGGTCGGGCGACGAGCTGCAGCGACAGCCCGGTGTCACGCTCACCGAAAAAGATCCGGCCGTCGTGCAGCCGGTAAGGACTGTCGGGGTTGCGGGGCAGTGCGGCATTGGCACCGTCGACGAGCACATGACCGTCATCGCTGGGCCCGGCCCCCTGCGGCCGGTGCACCGGCGCATCCATCCGCACCCCCCGCACCGCTATATCAACCCGAGCCCCAAACCTCTCACTAGCAACACCCACAACCGCCTCCAGATGCACTCAGTCTCCCGAGCTCAACAGCAGAGCTTTTGATCAAGCCTGGACGGCTCTGCTGTTGAGCTCGGGAACCACAGGGCTAGAACATGTAGGTGGAATTGATGATCGCGCCTTTGCGGGAGTAGTGGATCAGGGCGTCTTGTACGTCTAGGGGGTGGGTGGGGATGACGCCCTCCAGAAGATCCTCCTCGCGGGCACCGTGCAGCGACAGGCCGAACCGGCAGCAGTACACCTTGCCACCTTCCTTGATGAACGTCTTCAGCGAGTCGTTGATGTTGTGCTCGCCGGGGAATGCCGAGTTCCCGGTGGTAGGGAAACCGCGGGTGGCCAGACAGTTCAATGAACCCGGGCCGTAGAAATAGATCGCCGACTCGAAGCCCTTTCGCTGCGCACGAGTGGCTTGCAGGATCGCCACGAAACTGACCGAGGACTCGTGCGCGATGCCGTGCACGAGGGTGAAATACATCTCACCGTTCTCGGCCTGATAATCCGGGAATACCTTGGTGCCACCGTAGATGCTGGATCCCTCGGGCAGCGACGGGTGCGGGATCTCCTCGAGGCTCTGCTTCTCGATATCGGTCAGGTCGAGCATGTGACTCCTCCTCGGTTAGACTTACTCGTAGAGTTCCTCGAACGTGTCGCGGAACACCCGCCTGGCAAGTTCGCCATCGCCGACGGCCGCGTGGAGTTTCGCCAGCTCACCGGCAAAATCACCCCACGGCTGATCGCTGGCGAACAGGATCCGGTCGTGGCCCAGCCCACGCCGGTCGATCTCGCGAAAAAGCCAGCTCGGGGCGAATCCGATGGACCAGGACAGGTCGGTGTAGACGCGTTTTCCTGCCGCCACCCAGTCGAAGAAACGCGAACCGATCAACTTGATGTGACCGCTCACGCCGCCACCGAAATGCACCAGGTGGATCTTCACCGTGTCACCGTAAGAATCGACCAGCCGGCCCACCTCGTCGATGTCCGAGGCGCCGCCGGGGGAGGTGTGCACGTGCACCACGAGATCGTGCCGGCGGGCGACGTCGAAGATCTCGTCGAGCTGCGGTGTGCACGTCTCGTCGGTCACCCGGCCACCGAGCAGGAAACTCATCTTCAATGCTCGTACCCCCGGCTCACCGGCCAGCGCCAGTGCCTTGGCGGTCCGGTCCGTGTCGCTGGGCTTGGGGGAGACCCACAGTGCGGCCCTGATCCGGTCATCGGTGTGGGCCGCCTCGACGACCAATTCGTTGAACGAGAATGCAATGTCCGGGTCGGGGACGCCGTAGTTCGGAATGACCAGCGCCCGATCTGTTCTCTCGGCGTCCAGATCCGCGATCAAATCGGCAATGGTGGCCCGGGCAGTCGTATCGGGATTCACCGGTGGCCCACCGTAGAACGGAAAGGCCGGCAGCACCCCCAGATGACGGTGCGCGTCACACACCTCGGGCATGACGTCACGCCACCGTGCGGGGAGCGACCCAGTCGTCGTCCCGGGGATAGGTGCTGTTTGACGTGCCCGCGATCCATCGGAACACGTGGTCAGAGTCGGTGGTGATGCGCTCAGTCAGGTAAGCGGCGTCGTCGGCCACTCCGGACAGCCGGCCTGAGCCCCAGGTGTGCTGCCAGGGCAGCCCAAGAAAGTACAGGCCGGGACTGCTGGTCACACCCCGGTCATGGGTCGGATAACCACGGCCGTCGAACACCGGAACCTCGATCCACCGGTCGTCCCGGCCGAAACCGGTGCTCCAGATCACGGAGGTGACGCCGGTGTCGCGCAGTTCCAGCTGGGTGAGCTCTCTCTCAGGTGTCCACACCGGCGTGTAGCGCGGTTCGGTCGGCGCGTTGATGCCGTGATTATCGATATAGCTGTCGATAGAGTCCTTGATACTGTCGGCCACCGCGTCGGCGTTATCCAGATTGCGTTCAAGATCCGATGCGAACCGTAGCGTTGTGTTAGTCACGCCGGTCAGGCGGCCGTAAAGGCGCATGCCGCCACGGGTGAAAGCGCGCAGGTCGATGTCGCGGCCGCCGTCGCGACCGGTGACGTAATGGTTCGCCCGGAAACGCACCGCGTCCGCATTGGCGAACTCGCCGACCGCCTTGCGGTAGTAACCGAGGTCCGCCAGCCATGCCACCACGTCACGGCCGCGGTAGAACCTGGCCACCCGCGGCGCGCTGCCTACTGCGAGATGCACCCGCCGGCCGGCCAGGTGCAGATCCTCGGCGATCTGACAGCCGGACTGCCCTGTGCCGACCACCAGCACCTCGCCCGGCGGCAGCTGCTCGGGGCTGTGATAGTCGCAGGAGTGCAGCTGTGTCAGCCCATCCGGCAACCGGTCGGCCAGCCGTGGGATCAGCGGCACCTGATACGGCCCGGTGGCTAGTACCACCTGATCGGCGATCAGCTCGCCACGGCCGGTGCCGACCAGGTAACGGCCCTTCCGGTCGCGGCGCAGCCGGGTCGCCGCCGTACCCTCAATGATCGGTGGGCTGAACGACTTCGCGTACTCCTTAATATATCGGACGATCTCGTCGCGCCCCATGAAGCCGTCCGGATCATCCCCGGCGTAGGGGAAGCCCGGTAACCGGCACTGCCAGTTCGGTGTCACCAGGCAGAACGAGTCCCACCGTCGGTCGCGCCATTCGTGGCCGACGCGGTCCCGCTCCAGCACGACGTGATCGACACCGTGCCGGGTGAGGCAGTAGCTCATGGACAGCCCAGCCTGTCCGCCCCCGACGACCACCGCTGAGTGATGCAGACCCTCAAGCTCGCCGGCAGCGCCGTCGCCCGTCGATATCTTTGCGGTCAGGGTCATGAGATACTCATGTCTACTGAGGCGTCAGGTGGTTCTTGTGTCTCCAGTACAGCGGTGGATTATTTCCGATCTGTTGCATCCGAAATATCGGCATGTTGCGATGAACGCCGAATGTGACGGAATTGTGAACCCATCATGACCGTGATGTGCGGCGGATCAGTCGACGGAACATCCCGACTAGATCGACTTCGATGTCGTGCGCGCGAGTCGTCCATTAAGTGCCGATGTGCCGGATAGCACCGAATCGGGGATCGGGAACAATCCGGTCGAGGGCGCGGCCATCCCTAGCCCGCATCCTTAACTTTTGCTGTGATATTATCACGATTACGGTTAAGGCCCACGTCGAGCGGGTGCGTTCCGCCATGCTCGGACTGTGCGAACCACTGCACGATGTCTTCGCATGGGCCGAGCAGGTCCGACGGGAGCGGCTGCCGGAACACTCCCCTGATAAGCATGGTGCCGCTGTTCGGCGAGCCCAATGACAGATTGCTGATCCTGTGGCAGATCGATCCGACGTCAGCAGCGGCCGGCTTCCGGGTCGTGCGGCCCATCGGGGAGTGGAAGTGGGGCGCATACGCGACAACCGACTTGGACTTCCTGTTGCCACAGACGGCCGATGAGTTGGCGGAGCTGACGTTCGAACCCACCGACGAGGACTTAGGGCTGGAGCTGCCCCTCGAGGAGGAAAGTGGCGACGATGCTGGCGGCATCGCCAGGTGAGCGGCTATGGACCCTCCGGGAGCTGCTCGGTCTGACTCAGGAAGAGTTGGCTACCGCGTCCGGAGTGAAACAATCCTGTATCTCCCAGGTGGAGACCTCCGCGCGGGACGCTGCCGTATGCCACCACCGACACCCTCGCTCAAGACGACATCGAAGAACTCGCCGACCAGACCCGCGAAGCACTACGCCTGGCACCCGACAAGCCCATACCGCACCTGACCCGCGTACTGGAACGGGCCGGTGTCCCGGTTGCGCCGCTAGTACTTGTCGATGACTCGGACGATCCACCGGCGGCGGGAGGTCACTTCGGGGTCTCTTATTGGGGTGGGCTCGGCGCTCCGGCACTGATCGGCTATTTCTCCGGCAGCCAGGGCGATCGTGAACGGTTCACCCTGGCCCACGAGGTCGGCCATCTCGTGCTGCACACCTTCCGGCCCCGTGCCGCCGATCCCGAGGCGGAGGCCAATCGATTCGCCGGTGCGCTGCTTTTACCACGGCTGCGCGCCGAGGAGAACATCTCCGAGCGGAAGTCTCTGGCCGAGTACGCGCGAATGAAGGCCACGTGGGGGGTCTCCATGCAGGCGCTGATCACGCGGGGTGCGGCTCTCGACCTCATCGGGGAGACCCGCAAGCGGTCGCTGTTCGTCCAGCTGTCGGCCAAGGGCTGGCGCAAGAACGAACCGGTCGCTGTCGGCCGTGAGGCTCCACTGCTGTTGTGGACCCTGCTGTCACGTCGCTACGGTCCACGCCCGTACCGGGCTGCCGCTGACGATCTGGCGATCCATCCCACCGTCCTTCGGTCGATCGCCCTACACCGGCGGACCCTTCGAGCGGCCCCAGCAGGCCGACCATGGCATCGATCCACAGCATCGGTTGTTGAGCAGATCCAGAACGGCTGACCCGGCTCGACAGTTCATAGTCCCGACAGACCTTCGGTCTGGATTCTACGAGCTGACCGCAGAGGTATGGCCCGCAAACAAGATCGGTTCCGAGGGTGTCGAAACTCTCGCTGAGGGTCGCTGTGCGATTGTCACCGTTCCCTGATCTGTGAGTCGACTGCGCTTTACCTCCCTCGGGGTTTTCGACTTTGATAAAATGCTGCCGCGCACCGCCGTTACCCTTGAAGTTTATAGGGCGGCGCGCAACGCCGCTGGCATCAGCTTGTCCGTGATGGCCGCTCGTACGCACTACAGCAAGCCCTACCTCAGTATGGTGGAGACTGGTAGACGTGCCGCAACCGCAGATGTGGTCAGCGCGCATGACCGAGTACTCGGCATAGGGAAATTGGGCGATGATGTGAACCGTAGGGACTTCTTCACAGTTTCCGGCCTTGTCGCCGGGAACGCCAAAGTGGCTACTGAGCTGGCGGCCAGCATCGCAGGCAACGATTCCGGCGCGCTCGCCACAGTCCAGACCACGCATGGCACCGATCTCGCGGTAGCGACTCTGGCTGACCGTGGCACGGTGGAGCATCTGCGGCGGTGGTTGGATGACGGTGACAATCCCGTCCTGCGTGTCAATGCCGCTGGAATCCTCGCCAAGATTCCTGGACAGGGTGAGGCGTCGCGCGTGACTGCCGCCCTCGGTCGAGACCCCGACGTTTGTTGCCGCCGGGCTCTGGCGCAGCGCCGCCAAGTGATGGGGCATAGCTAGGAGAGGTTGGCCGGTCGAGGCGACCGCTGACACCCCTGATAAGCCGGTCGAGGATCCCGAAAAGGATTGTGCTCTCGGCGCCGTGGAGCCATCGGGGTACCGTCGAAGCGGCAGGTGTGCTGAAAGGCGGTGATCGCCCGGTGAAGCGCCGACATTTCGTGTTTCTGACCGGTGCCATGCTGACCGCCCCGGCGCACCAGTGGTTGGTCCACGATCCGGGACCGTTGGTGTCCGGGCTGGCCGGACGTCGGGTGTCGATGGAGCTAGCCGATCGGTTCATAGCCATGATCGGTGAGCTGCGAGCGATGGACGACGTGGCTGGCGGCGGCGCTGTGCTGTCGCTGGCAGAGCAGCAGTTCGGGATGGTCACCGACCTGCTCGACCGAGCGTCCTACGACGAGCCCACTGGACGCAAGCTCTACATCGCGCTCGCCGAACTCGGCCGCATTGTGGGCTGGAGCACCTACGATGCCGGGCAGCCGGAGCTGACGCAGCGCTACAACATCGTGGCCCTGCGCGCAGCGCATAGCGCCGCCGACCGGCTCCAAGGCGCCCACATCCTCAGCTTCATGGCTTACCAAGCCACCCGTCAGGGACGACCCGCTGAGGCCGTGACGCTCATCGACACCGCCGTGGCTGGCGTGCGGGGTGAGGAGACCCCGGCGCTGCTGGCGCAGCTGTCCATCA